>CAZTYA010000046.1:0-2109 GCA_964617255.1 uncultured Syntrophales bacterium | reverse complement strand
ACGGAAATTTCCTACACCCTCTTCATCGCGCCGGCCCTGATCGCCATCAACATCATGAGCAATGCCTTCTACGAAAATACCTACGCTTCCTTCGTCCGAATGTATTACCAGAAAACCTTCGACGCCATGATGGCCACGCCGCTGACGGTGGAGGAGATCATTACGGGTGAAATGATCTGGGGCGCGACCAAGGCGGTCCTGGCTACGGCGGTGATGATGGTCGTCATCAGTTGTTTCGGTTTAATCCGGTATCCTGATGGCTTGCTTCTGTTGTGGGTCGCCTTCCTGGGCGGGCTGGCTTTCGGCTCCATGGGGATGATTTTTACAGCCTTTGTCCCCAACATCGAACTTTTCAATCTCCCCATTTTTCTTTTTATCACCCCCATGTTCCTCTTCGGCGGCACCTTCTTCCCCCTGGAAAACCTGCCGGTCTGGGCGCAACAGTTCGCCCTCGTCTTACCCTTGACTCATCTGGTAAACCTGTGCCGGTCCTGTTCCTATGGCGTCTATGGAAACCTGTTCTGGGGGAGTTTCCTGTATCTGATCGTATTAACCCTGGTGTGCTTTCCCCTGGCCATTCGCGGAATGTATCGCCGCCTGATAAAATAAGCAATCGGAAGGCATGATTTTTTTCGGCCAATTTATGTATCATGTTAAAGGATTATAACCCTTTACGCCCCTTGCGGGTTGAATCGGTACGTCATGAACAAAGGAGGCTTCCATGGTTATCGGTGTCTTGAAGGAAATCAAGGAAGGGGAGAACCGCATTGCCCTGACGCCCGCAGGAGTCAAAACCCTGAAGCTCGACGGCCATACGGTTTTAGTCGAGACGGACGGTGGTCAGGGCAGCGGCATTACCAATGAGGAATATCTCCGGGAAGGGGCGGAACTCCTTCCCGGTCGGGAAATCTACGCGAAGGCGGAATTGATCATCAAGGTAAAAGAACCCCTGGAAGCTGAATGGGATTCCTACCGGGCAGGCCAGATGCTTTTCACCTACCTCCACCTCGCGTCATCCGAACCCTTGACCCGGGCTCTGTTGGACCGAAAAATCACCGGTATCGCCTATGAAACCGTCCAGACCCCGGATGGACGCCTGCCCCTTCTGACCCCCATGAGCGAGGTCGCCGGACGGATGTCGATCCAGATGGCCATGCGCTTTCTGGAAAAGGACTACGGCGGACGGGGGGTTCTCTTAAGCGGTGTTCCCGGTGTTCCCCCGGCGGAGGTGGTTATCATCGGCGGTGGGGTGGCGGGCCTTAACGCCGCCAAGATTGCCTGCGGTCAGGGGGCTCACGTCACCATTCTGGATATCGATCACGAACGCCTGCGGTACATTGACGATATGTTGCATGGAAATGTGATTACGGTTTATTCCAATCCCTACGCCATCGAGAAGGCCACGGGATACGCCGACGTCCTGATCGGGGCCGTCCTGATCCCCGGCGCCAAAGCGCCGGTTCTGGTGACCCGGGACATGGTTTCCCGCATGAAGCCGGGCTCGGTCATCATCGATATCTCCGTAGATCAGGGCGGATCGGTGGCAACAACACATCCGACCACCCATGCCGATCCGATTTACATGGTGCATGATGTGATTCACTGCGGGATTCCGAATATCCCGGCTTCCGTCCCCCGGACCTCCACCTTTGCCCTCACGAACGCCACCCTGCCGTATATTCGCATGATCGCCAATAAGGGGCTTCGCAAAGCGGCCCTGGAGAATGCCGCCCTTTCCGGAGGAATCAACTGCGCCGGTGGCGCCCTCACCCATCCCATGGTGGCGGAAGCGTTCGGCATGAATTGGCTGTCCTGGCGGGAAGCGCTGCCGTAACTTTGGGACGCACCTTGACAAAGGATTGAATCTATGAAAGGTTTCCTTCAAATATGCCGCCGGATATCACGATATGCTTGTCTTGGAGTCCGGCGGGATGAAGAAATATGGCATCTAAATATTTTCGGGTGAATGACTTTTGTTTGATCCACTGATTCAAAATCTGGCGTTAACCCTGAAGGATTCTTTCTATCTGGCGCCCCTGATCGCCTATTTAGGGGGGGTGCTGGTTGGATTTACACCATGCGTTTATCCGGTTATTCCGGTAACCGTTG
>CAZTYA010000045.1:0-10102 GCA_964617255.1 uncultured Syntrophales bacterium | reverse complement strand
AATGAATAAGATTCCTCATCTATGTCTGGAATAATGGCCGCGACCCTCTTCGTGGTTTTTTTGGGTAACTGCAGCCCATCCCTTGCCCTGTTGGAAAAAGACGTTGCGAATATGGGGAAAATCTCTTATGAAGTTGAATAGTTCTATCATGGAGGGATTGTCGTGAAAATCATGGTTTTTGCGCCCCATCCGGATGATGAGGTGATCGGCTGCGGGGGGACGATTGCCACCCATGTCCGGGCGGGTGATGAGGTGGTCATTGTATACCTGACCTCCGGCGAGGCAGGGAGCCTTTCTATTCCTTGCGATGAACTGAAGACCACCCGGGAAGGGGAAGCCCGGCAGGGGGCAAAACACCTGGGAGTCAAGGACCTGATCTTCCTTCGCTTTCCGGATGGTTATCTCGACTTTGCTCCGGAATGCATTCGCACCCTGGTCAGCCTTGTCCGGGAGAGGAAACCCGATGTGGTTTACCTGCCCCATGCCCAGGAGGGCCCCCGGGACCACCGGGTGACCCATGAACTTGGCCTGGAGGCGGTCCGCAGAGCGGGCGGTCCCTGGTTTCAGGACTGCGGGGCAGAACCTTGGGCGGTCAAACACGTCCTGGCCTACGAGGTCTGGACGCCCATCGTATCCCCTACATATTATAATGATGTGACCCCCTGGATCGATCTCAAGTTAGCGGCGATCCGCTGCCATGCCTCCCAGGTATCGACCGTGGCCTATGACGAGGCGGTCAAGGGACTGAACCGGTATCGTGGCATTCTCTCTGGAATGGGCGACTATTGTGAGGCATTTCAGGTAATTACAGGAAGTCCACCGGCAAGAGAGTGATCAGATTTCTTCTGCTAAGTCATGTCGGACCCTGGGATGACATTTAAAGGATTTTCCAATTTGTTATGACCCCTCGTCTTTAACTTTTTTTTACAAAGACATTTCGATCGGACGCTTGAAATCCAAGAGCAGGGGTAGGTGTTAACTTTAAGATTTCTCCCTACGGTCGAAATGACTTGATGTTGGTGGGGGTAATTTAAGAACAGAATTGAGGCTGTTTGAAGATTTTCTACGACTCTTCGGCAGCAGAGTAGGGTGGGCTCCGCCCACCGGCTCTTCATGCGGCGGGCAGAGCCCGCCCTACATTTTTTCAACAGGATGAGCGCGGCGGGACTTGCGGGAGAGGTACTGGAACCGGCGGTGCAGCGGGGCGGCATGGGGTTGCAGGAGGACGTAGGTGGCGCCGGCGCCGCCGTCGCAGGGCCGGGCGCTGGCAAAGGCGATGATCCATTTCCGCCATGAGCGGCGGGTCAGCCAGTCTTTCACCAGATTTTTCAGGACCGGTTCCCCCGGCGAGCAAAGCCCCCGGCCGTGGATGATCAGGATGGACTGTTTCCCTGATGCAATCGCTTCCAGCAGAAAAGACTCCAGGGCCGGCTTGGCCGCTGCGATCGTATAGCCGTGGAGATCGATGTGGGCCTGAACGGGAAAATCTCCACGATGGAGCCGCCGGGCCCATTCCAGGGGCAGGCGGTAACCCGTTCCTTCCATGTACTCCGGGGTGTCCGAGACGCGGTAACCTTCTCCTCTTTTGATGAGGCGACGCAAAGCCGTGAGGGTTTCTTCCCGGTCATGCGCATCCGGCCGCCGGACGGTGCCGTCTTCGACCGGATGGCGGGGATAACGGCGGTCTCCGGCCAGGGGGACGACATCGGCCATGGCGGTGTGAAAGAGGGCATCATCATCCTGCGGTGAACGGGTATCGGACCGAACGCGGGTCGTGGAAGGTTTCCCACCGGGAGCCACCTTCACGTTCCGCAGCCTGTCTTCCGCGCTCTTGAAAGGTTGATTGAAAGCGGTGTCTTTCGTTTTCATCGCCTTTTCATCATGTTCGTCACGTCATACTTCGGTGATCAGATACCCAAAACGTCATGCCGGACCCTGATCCGACATCCATTCGCAGGCTGTTACGTGCTGGAAATGGATCCCGGGTCGGAGCCCGGGATGACAGAATTTTCCAATTGGCGAAATAGCAACCCCATGTTTTCCTCAACCGTTGCTTCTAAAAGTCATGTTAATCAATTGTTTGAAATCATTAAATAAATCATCTAAAAATTACTCGGTTTACAGATCACTTCCCGGATTTTAAAATCAAAAAAGCGATAGCTATTGGTGGGTTGCACCACCAGTGCCGTATCACACCCTTCCGCGGTTCCACCGACGGCAATCACATCCCGATCCGTCCGAACCAGGCCGGCATCGGCGGCCATCAGGGCGATTTCGACGGCCACCTTCGTTCCCTGGCCGAAGGTGCGCAGGGTATACGCCATGATTTCATCCACCTGGTAGGTGTTCAGCTTGTTACGGACCGCCCGCCCGACGCCGCCGAAGGCGTGCTGGCCCGTGAAGATCGGAATGCCCTTTTCTGTCAGGGCCTGACGGTTTTCCTGCGTCAACTCCTGGGTGTTCGGGGCGGCGAAGCCCGCCACATGCGTCACGGCAATGATGCGTACCTCAGGTGGGAAGATCTCTCGCGCCAGGAGGGCCGTATTTCCGCTGCAGGTGGCAATCAGAACCAGATCAATCTTTCTGTCTTCCGCACTCATTGCCGCCGCCTCCAGGACCGCCCGGCTATGGGCCGGACCGGGTGATGGAAAATACGTTGCCGTCGTTTGTGTTGTTTTCAGGGACATGGCCATGGCCTCCTTGGTCAAAACAGGTTGGTCTGCCGGCCGTCATCCTTCCGGGGCGCCGGGGTACTGGCGGGCGGTTCTTCGTGCTTCTTGACGGATTTGACTTTCTCATTGACGATGAGGAAAGTCGCCGAGCAGCGCAGGACCGGGCGTTCCTGGTCGTCCCGGATGAGGCAGTCGCCGATGATGATGGCCCGCCCTTTTTTGAAAACCGTTGCTTCGGCGATTAATTCGCCGTCCTTCACCGGGGCGAGGAAGTTGCTCTTGAGTTCCAAAGTCGTCAAACCTTCATTTTCCTTCAGTACGGTCATGATCGCATGGGCGATGGTTTCGTCCGCCAATGCCACCATGATGCCTCCCTGAACGAGTCCCGCCCCCTGGAGGTATTCGGGTTTGACGGCCATGCGGAACCGGGCGAAGCCTTCTCTGATCGCCTCCTGCCGGATGGCCATGAAGGTAAGAAACGGATTGATGGCGGCGTCTCCGTCCTGCAGGCGTTTAAGGTATGATGCGTAATCGAACATAAAAGGGGTCGAACCTCACGATGAGCGTTTTCAAACAGCACCGATCAAATACCGGTGACCATGGATATAAATAGGAAAGAAGCTTCTGTCAAGGGCTGTATCGGACCCCGATTGCAAGATAAAATCCGATTGACAAAAACGAATTATGTTATAGTTTACGCCGAAATGAAAAACTGGTGTGAAGGAGGGTGCGATGCTGGAAGTTACGGATAATGCAATCAGTTTTCTCTCCCAGATGATGGAGCAGATGGGGGGCGGCCAGAAGATCCGCCTGGCCATGATGGAGACCTGAGGCGGCAACGGATTAGGATTGGTTCTGGATGAACCTCTTGAAAACGATGCGGTGTTTGAAAAACAGGGGATTACTTTTTTAGTGAATCAGGAACTTTACGACAAAGCGAAACCCATCGGGATTGATTTCACCGGCACCGGCGCCGGAGGTGGTTTCAAAATCACGTCAAGCTTGAAGCAGGAAGGATCCTGCTCCTGTTGATTTTGTCATGCGGCTGAACCTGTTCATTTAATGAAAGACCCGGCAGATAGATTCTGCTGTGTTAATCGGGAGCAGACCTTGAGGAATGGATAATACGATTGTGGTTCGTGCTTAAGCGGCCATGAAGGGAGGGCTATATGTTGACGGTAACGGATAAGGCGATTGATTTTCTGATGAATCTCATGCAGCAGATGGAGGCGCAAAAGAAAGTTCGCATAACCCTTGACGATGCTGCCGGCGGTAATGCTTTGGGCTTGGTTCTGGATGATGCAGCCGGCGATGGTGACGCGGTGTTCGCGATTCATGGTGTTACTTTCCTGGTGGATCAGGGGCTTTATGAAAAAGCGAAGCCGATTGATATCGATTTCATCGAATATACCCCCGGCGCCGGTTTTAAGATTACATCAAGTTTGTAAGGCAAAGGAGGCTTGCCGTTTACAGTGAATCTAAAACCGCCATTATGCGGTAAATCTTTGTTTTTATTGATAGTATATGGATGATTATCCCAACACCGATGCGACATTAGCGCGGGCCGAAGCACTCGCGCGGGAAGGCCGCTATGAAGAGGCCATTGTCCTGTACCGGGAACTGGTCAGGTCACACCCGGGAGAAGACTCCTATCTTCTCGCCCTGGCCTGGGTCTGCCATGACGGCGGATATTCGGATGAGGCGTTAAAATCTTTCCGCGAACTTTTCGAGCGGGAATTGAGCGGTAAAGTTTTCAGCGGGTTCGCTTTTGATGAACTGGTCCGGATTTATAAGGAAAAGGGGGATTGGTCGCGGCTGGTCGATGTTTGTGAGCGAGCCGTAAAAGCGCAGGCGGATGATTTTGCGCTTTTAGGAGACTTGGGCGATGCCTATCAGCGGACCGGCAGGTATGCCGACGCCATCGGAATCTTTCAGAAAATGATTGCCATGGAACCCGATGCGTCTGCCGTATACTGCTCTTTGGGCAACGCCTGCGTGGCGGCGGGAGAACTGCAGCAGGCCCGGGAGGCCTATGCAAAGGCGGTCGAAATTGAACCGGAAAAGCGGGAGACTTTCCTCTGCAGGTTGTCGGATGTTCTCATGAAGGCCGGCCATGCCGCTCCGGCGGAGGCGCTCCTGCGGGAATGTCTGGAAGGGAACCGGAATTCCCTTCTGCGGCTTGATCTGGCGGATCTGCTTATTGCCATGGGCCGCGTCGGCGAAGCCGAGCAGATGTTGCGCGAAGCGCTTATGCTTGATCCGGCTTCGGAGGGAATTTTTTGCAACCGTCTGGGCAACAGCCTGGCCCGAGCGGGTCATCATGAAACAGCGATTCAATATTTCAGGCGAGCCATCAAGGCCGATCCGAGGAATCCTTTTTATTTTATGCATCTGGCCGCATCCTGCACGGCAATCGGACGCGAGGATATGGTGTCGGAGATACTTAACGGAAACGATTTACCTTGACCCTGCCTTTAAATTCTCCCCGATGATTTCATAATTTCCGTGAATGTGTAGTAGAAACCCTCGTTTTCCGCCATGCCGTTGGTGATAAGGGTCATGAAGTCTTTGATATTTTGGGTGTTGATAATCATGTTGACACTATGATTTAAGGCGGTCATTTTATCCAGCGTACGGAAACGGTTGCTGAGCATGAGCACAAACATACGCCGGCGGATTGACATGGGCAGGATCGCCAGGTAACGGAGCAGGTCATTGCTGTCGGGGTTGGCCGTATCGAAATTCTCATCGATTACCAGGAGTGTGTAGAGGTGAAAACGCATCTTTTTCACGGCTTCTTTGGCGGTCTTGACTTCTGTGATATAGAAGTCACGGGCTGTCAGGTCGCCGGTGATTTTTTCACGGATTGCGTCATCCGTCACGCAGATCAGTGCCGTTTCGGTGTCCGTGCCGATAAAATCGAAAGGTTTATCCGCATCATCATAGTCGTACCAGAGCAATTCGCCCAAAAGGTCTTTATTTTCTTCCATTTTTATTGCCATCCCTTCGGTTTTCCGTATTGACTGTCTACCTGCAGCTTGCCCAGTGTGGTGGTTTTTTCACCCTTTTCGCTCTTGACAGCGTCGATACCGCGACCGACAACGGAGCGGTTTGACGCATACGCTTTCGCCGTTTCTTCCGTGATAAGACCATCCTTGTATAAATTGACAATGAACTCGTCAAAGGTGATCATGCCGAACGCTTTGCCCGTCTCCATAATGTCATAGAAGGTCTTCCCCTCCGATTCACCGTTGAGGATCACATCTTTCACGCGTAAACTTGTGCTCAAGGCCTCAAACGCGGCGACCCGGCCGCCGCCGACTTTCGGCAAGAGCCTTTGGCAAACGATCCACCGCAGGGTATCGGCCAGACGGACGCGGACCTGGTTTTCCTCCTCCGTGGAAAACATGCCGAGAATACGGCTGATGGTGGTTCCCACATCCACCGTATGCAGAGTTGTTAAAACGAGATGCCCCGTTTCTGCAGCAGACAGACCGATCTCGACCGTTTCCCTGTCCCGCATTTCGCCGACGAGAATCACTTTCGGCGCCTGACGCAAGGCAGCCCGCAGGCCGTTGGCGAAGGTGTCGAAATCCGCGCCCAGTTCCCGCTGGTTGAAGGTGGACATCCGGTGTGGGTGGGAGAATTCGACAGGGTCTTCCAGCGTAACGATATGGACTGACTGACTGTTGTTGATCTCATTCAGAACCGCGGCCAAGGAGGTGGTTTTTCCACTGCCGGTGGCGCCGGTGACCAGGACGATACCATTCTTTTCCTTGGCTATTTTGTCGAAAGCTTCGGGCAGATTGAAATCCTTGATGGTGGGGATGCGGGATTCCATTTTTCTCATGACAATGGAGTAATTCCCCCGCTGTGAAAAAATGTTCACCCTGAAGCGTGCTTTGCCGGGCAGCTCGTAAGATAAATCGCATGAGCCATGGTTCAGCAGGTGGTCGGTCAGTCGCCGGTCATGACCGATCAGGTTCAGGGCAAACACTTCCGTCTGAAACGGCGTCAGTTTGGGGAACGGTGGATCGGTTTCCACGGGCAAGAGCTGACCTGAGCTTTCCACCTGCAGGGGCTTGTCGACCGTGATGTTCAAGTCCGAAATATTGTCATGGGAATCGAGCATCTGAGTAAATAGATAATCCATTTCCTGTTTTCTCATCTTGACACCTCACCTTGGTCGGGGCACGTCCCCATTTTAAAATCTTTTATCGCTGTGCAAACTTTAAAGATCGACATGATGTCTTTCCCTGGCGGTTCGGAAAGCATATCCGTTCAGGCTTCCGTGAAGTCTGTAGGCGGATTTCTCAGGAAGGGTCGGAAACGGCCCTTGTCGTTTGCTTTCGTGTAGGCCTCGTCGGCGCTGATCCAGCCCTTGTCGAGAAGATCCTGGATGGCATCATCCAGAAGCTGCATGCCGTATTTCTTCCCCGCCTGCATCATGGAAGGAATCTGGAAGGTTTTCGATTCCCGGATGAGATTGCGCACCGCAGCGTTGGCAATCATAATTTCCAGCGCTACGCAGCGCGCTTTCCTGTCGATCCGCTTAAAAAGAACCTGGGAAATGACGGCACGGATACCGTCGGCGAGAGTGGAGCGGATCTGTAACTGTTCCCCTGCAGGGAAAACTTCAATGATGCGGTCAACCGTTCGGGCGGCATTGGTTGTGTGCAGGGTTGCAAAAACAAGGTGTCCTGTAGAAGCCGCCTCAACGGCCAGAGAAATCGTTTCCAGATCACGCATTTCACCGACCAGAATGATATCGGGATCTTCGCGCAGCGCCCCCCGGAGAGCCGAAGAGAAGGTTCGCGTGTGAATGCCCACTTCGCGCTGGTTGACAATACAGTTTTCGCTCTGATGAACGAATTCGATGGGATCCTCAATGGTGATGATATGATCCTTGCGGAGCCGGTTGGCCTCGTTGATAATGGCGGCCAGTGTTGTCGATTTACCGCATCCTGTGGGCCCGGTGACCAGAACAAGACCCCGGGGCAGCGAGGCCAGTTTCGCAATGACGGGTGGAAGTCCCAGGTCGGCGCAGGTGGATATTTTACTGGGAATTTCTCTGAACACGGCGGCGACGCCGTTTTGCTGCATGAAAAAGTTAGCCCGGTAACGTGCCAGGTTCGGAATCTGATAGGCAAAATCTACATCGCCTGTTTCCTCAAACTGCTTGATCTTATGTTCCGGCGTGATTTCATAGAGCATGGCCCGGAGTTCATCATTGGTCAGGACGTCGTATTTGACACGCTCCATATCGCCCCTGATGCGCACGGCGGGCTGCTGGCCGGCGACAAGATGAAGGTCGGATGCACCCTGTTCGTTCATCAACTGAAAAAAAGCATCGATTTTTGCCATGAAACGCTCCTTGTGTGGTCTATGTTTATGATCAAAGGTCGTTTTTTGAAGAGAGCTTGAGGGTTTTTGCCTCAGTGGGTCATTAGCGGAGGAAGTATAGGAAAAGATGCCACTTGTGTCAAGTTAGGATTACGGCGGCGTCAAGCAAGGCAAGGGCCTGAAAAGGTTATTCTTTATGCCCGTCTGTTGTGGAATGCCTGTGAAATAGTCACGGACCAGGCAAGATATGGAGACAGATTATCCGGGGGCATATTGTCGATTTCATGTCTTGAAACCTCGGTCCTGAACCGATCTTGACATGAAATAGGACGTCTGCCCCCGGGTTTTTCAGCGTTGTTTATCTACGGCAGGTCTCCGGTCTGATCAGGAGGATCGGCGTATCGGCATCATGTAGCACCCGGAGCGCAACGCTGCCGAACATAACCCGCTTCAAGCCGGTGTATCCCTGGGTTGCCATGGCGATCAGGTCGATATCATGATCTTTGGCATAATCGACTATCTTTTCGGCAATCCTTCCCTCCAGTACCACCGACCGAACCGAGATCCCTTCTGCGGAAAGGCTTCCTTCCACTTTGGCCAGGTATTCCTGAGCGGCGTTGAAGTTGGCGTTTTTCAGGGCCACGAAATCGAAGCCTTCGATGACCCACTCGGAAGGAATTTCCACCACAGTGATCAGGATGACTTCTCCCACCAGGCCGCCTTCTGCCAGATTCCTGACCTGGGGCAGAACACACTCGGCCAATGGAGACCCATCAAGGGGAATCAGGATTTTCTTATACATTGCGATACCTCCTTTCATCATGATTTGATCGGTTCCACCGATATGGATCCATCTCCGGCGCCGACTTAAGCCGGCCTGAATGATCAAGGCCGAATCGCTTCCCTGACGCCGTTTCCCGGAACGTCACTAAAACGGCGCCTGGTGTCCGCGGGCGACATCCTTGCCGGTGGTTTTTCTTCCACGCGGGCATGCGAATATAAAAGGGTGATGGCTGCTGCAATTTCCTGCAGGGGAAAAATAATGCCGTCCATATGAAAATCCCTGGTGGTCGGATCGTAGATCCGCATGCCTGCCGAAGACGAACAATCCATGACGGCGATCGGTGATCCGATGATATGGCAGGCTGCGGGAGTTTCCATGGCTCCCGATATTTCATTTTGCAACGCCGCAGCGAAGGGATACGCCCGTCTCAGCATTTTCAAAGACCTTGTTTTGGATGTTTCCGGCGCTTTGGGGACCGTACACTGGGAAAATGAACCTTTTGTCGGTGTTCCTTCAATCTTCTGCCGTCGCCTGCGGTGCCGTCCGATTTTCCCTTCCGTACCGGGCCAGAGCATCCAGGAAATGCGCGCGGCATGGCCAAGGAAAGCATATATCAGTTCAAATACTTCCGCCTTGTACGTATCGTATCGGCTCCCGCCGGACGGGACCTGATACAGATTCATCAGGGCATAATTCAGGTTTCCGATCGCCTCCAGCGCAATTTTGCACTGACGGATCAGGTCCTCGCAATAAACCGCCGAATCGATAATCGCCATGAAGCACCCCCCGTGATGGCTTCTGGGGTAAAACACTCCTCCCTGCGAGCGAAAATGGGCCATAAGCGAATGCCCGCAGGAAAAGAACGCCCCGGTTTTTGTTCGATATTCCTTTTTATAAAGCAGCAATGGAGGAGGGGTTAAATCAGCCCCCCGAGAGTGGTTTGAACCAGGTTAACCTTTTGCCAAACCGAAGACACTTCTGAAAAGAGATTTGATTAACGGCGGAGAATTCTCCTGACAACACGTGAACGCTGTCCGAATTTCCTGAAGTTGAAGTTTATCACCAAACGCGTCTCTGTCAATAGAAACATTTGCCTTTCGGAGTTATATAACGATAAAAATCATCAAGACGCGAATACGCGCTTTCAACGCTTTGCTGTGGCCTTGTCGCCGGTCAATCTGAAAGGTGTTCGTATCCGCATAGCAATCAGTACTCCACACCTTTTTGTGCCGGGAAGCCTTTGAGTAACCCGTGTTTTCGGCATGCCATGACGGTGACCGTATCTGCCGCCTCAATCAGGGCT
>CAZTYA010000044.1:0-10110 GCA_964617255.1 uncultured Syntrophales bacterium | reverse complement strand
AAATACATGGTCACCTTTGTCCGGGCCAGGTTCTGGGCGTGAAAATGGCCATGCTGGGTATGGATCTGATCGGTCTGGGCGCTCAGGAAGAAGGGCATGCCAGGGACCTGATCGTTTACGTCGAGATGGACCGCTGCGCCACCGATGCCATTCAGTCGGTAACCGGCTGCAGTTTGGGGCACCGGACGATGAAGTTTCTGGACTACGGGAAGATGGCGGCGACTTTTGTGAATATCGAAACCGGTCTTGCAGTCCGTGTTATTGCCCGGGAAGATACGCGGGATAAGGCAAAGGAGTTGTTCCCGGATATAGAAGACCGCTATGAGGCCCAGATCCAGACCTATATGATCATGCCCCAGGAAGAGCTTTTTGATGTCATGAGGGTCCATGTCGTCATTCCTCCTGAAGATATGCCGGGCAGACCGCTCCGCAGAATTCAGTGCGCCCGATGCGGGGAACAGGTTCAAGATATGCGCGAAGTACATCGGGAAGGCGAGGTGCTCTGCAAAGCCTGCGCGGAGGGAACCTATTACCGTCCTTGTGACTGATGTGAATTATTGCAGGGTTGAGAAAAGGAATTTATTGAACTTTTTCAAGAAGGGGGCGGATGATGAGTATCGCTGGAGCATGGGTGGTGGGATTTGTCGGCGCCATAATAGGCAGCTTTCTTAACGTTTGCATCTGGCGAATCCCCCGGGAAGAGTCCATCGTTTTTCCCGCTTCCCATTGCCCCGTTTGTTCACATCCTATCCGCTTCTTCGATAACATTCCCATCATCAGTTGGCTGATTCTGCGGGGGCGTTGCCGGGACTGCGGTGCGTCCATCTCCCCTCGCTATCCGCTGGTGGAGGCCTTGACGGCTGTCCTGGCTGTCCTTCTTTACTGGAAGTACGGATTTTCGCTGCAGTTTCTCTGTGCCTTTCTCTTTACGGCGGCCCTGATTGTCATCACGTTTATTGACATCGACTATCAGATTATCCCGGATGTGATCAGCCTTCCGGGAATTCCCCTCTGCTTTCTGGCCGCCGTTTTCGTCATGGGGGTGCCCTTTCTTGAATCACTCATCGGCATTTTGGTGGGAGGGGGGATCCTCTATGTGATTGCGGTCGGGTATGAATGGATAACGAAACGCGAAGGGATGGGAGGAGGCGATATAAAGCTGTTGGCCATGCTGGGCGCTTTCTTCGGATGGAAATCGCTCCTCTTTATCGTCCTTTGCAGCTCTTTAACGGGGGCTGTGGTCGGCATGACCGCAATGGTCATCCAAGGTCAGGATATGAAATATGCCGTTCCCTTCGGCCCTTTTCTGGCGCTCGGGGCGGTAGCCTACTTTTTCTTTGGTGACGCCTTTTTACGATATCTCTTTCTGATTGCCTGAGGAAAGATCTCTTTCATTGCGGCCGAAATCTTCGTTTCTGCTCTAAAGGGAGCGATTCCCTCCGCAAACCCAAAAATAGGAAAAATCTTGACTTTTCAGCACGTCTGGTTATAGATACGCGACAGTCTATTTATAAGAGGTGAACCATGGGTACGGAAAAGCGATATTGCTCAATCTGTGCATGGAGAGAGAACTGTCAGAAGAAATACAGTGTTTCAACCGATGCGGTAGGCTGCGTACATTGTCCTGATTATACAAGGGATTTATCCATCAAAGACAGGGATATTGACGAGGTCGAGCGCAAATACAAGGGGCAGGGATAGCCCATACCGGAAAACGCGCTGACAAAGTCTCAACTGAGTTCTGCGGAGCGTTTTTATCTTTGAATCGAAGTAAATACCGTGACAAGTAATGTCAGGACGTTACTTGTCACTTTTTTTTATCAGAGGTTGCGCATTGATCGTTTCATTGCGAAAAAAAATTGCCCAAGCGATCGGCGGTGCGTTGAAAAAAAGCGCCGCAGCCGGATTGTCGGATTGTGATGTGCCCTTCATTGAAGTAGAGGCGACGAAGGACAAACAACATGGGGATTACGCCACCAACGTGGCCATGGTGCTTGCATCGAAGCTGAGGATGAATCCCCGGAAGATCGCGGAACTGATCCGAGAAAACTTTAGCTTGGACGAGGTGATTGAGAAAATCGAAATAGCAGGCCCCGGATTCATTAATTTTTACATCAGGAAAAGCATCTGGCCGAGCTTTCTGGAAGCCGTTGACAAGGGCGGCAGCCATTACGGGAAAGTTGATCTGGGAAGGGGAAAGAAGGTCCAGGTTGAATTTGTGAGCGCCAACCCGACCGGTCCTCTCCATATCGGTCATGCCCGGGGCGCCGTGGTCGGGGATGTGCTGGCGAGGTTGCTCAACGCCTGCGGTTATGCCGTGTCCCGGGAGTATTACATCAACGACGCCGGAAACCAGATGAACAACCTCGGAAAATCCGTTTATCTGCGTCTTCGGGAGCTATCGGGCGAAACCGTTGATTTTCCTGAAGCCTGCTACAAAGGCGATTATATTAAAGATCTGGCAGGCGAGATTCTACAAAAGGAAGGAAAAGCGGCGCTCAAAAAAACGGAAGAAGAGTTGATACGCACATTTACAGATTTTGCCGGTCAGGCGATCCTGGAAGGGATTAAGGAAGATTTGCGGATATTCGGCGTATCGTTTGATCAATATTTCAGCGAGCGGGAACTCTACAAGAACGACGGGGTTATGGGGCTCCTGATGGAACTTGAAAAAAAAGGGTTCGTCTATCGGGAGGATAATACATCCTGGTTCAGAACCACCCAATTCGGGGATGAAAAAGACCGGGTGGTTATCCGTCAAAATGGAGACCCGACCTATTTTGCCGCCGATATCGCCTACCACAAGAACAAATTCGAGAGAGGATTTGACACCGTCATCGATATCTGGGGTGCGGATCATCATGGCTATATCCAGCGGATGCAGGCCTGCGTGCAAGCACTGGGTTATGATAAAGAGGCCCTGAAGGTTGTCCTTGTGCAATTGGTGAATCTCCTGAGGGACGGCAAGCCTATTGCCATGTCCACTCGTGCGGGTCAGTTCGATACCTTGCGGCAGGTCATCGACGAAGTGGGAACAGATGCGGCACGTTACAATTTCCTGATGCGGCGCTCCGACAGTCACCTGGATTTTGATCTTGAACTGGCCAAAAAGCAGTCCAATGAAAATCCGGTTTATTATGTACAGTATGCCCATGCGAGGATCTGCAGCATCCTGCGTATTGCCGAGGAGAGAGGTTATGTCGTTCCCGGATATGATGACGTGGATTTATCCTGCATCAAGCTGCCGGAAGAAATTGATCTGGTCAAGGCCATCTCCGCCTTTCCCGAAGTGGTAGAGGGTGCGACCACGACTCTGGAGCCGCATCGGCTCACATTTTACTTGAATGATCTGGCCGGACAGTTTCACAGCTACTATAACAAAAACAAGGTCATGACGGAGGATCGGGCTCAAAGCGCCGCCAGACTGTTTCTGGTAAAATCGGTCCGAACGGTGTTTGCCAACGCGCTTTATTTGCTGGGTGTATCGGCTCCTGAAAAGATGTGAAAATCTCTCCGGGCACTTTTTTTGGGGGGGTGACCATCGGTGTTTTCGGTATATGGTTCCGTATAAAAGGACATCATGGCTTCTGACAACGCACGCCATTTTGAGTTAAAATTGCGCAAACTCGGGCTTTTCATGTTGATCTGCAGTATGGCGGGTCTCCTGTTTGCGGCATTTCTGTTTGGCGTGGTTGTTGGGAATAACCTGGATACATACCCGGAAGTCATATCACGCCAGATGCCGGTTAAAGTTCTGCAATGGTTGGGTTTGTCGGATGTTGAGAAAACACCGCTGCCGTCTGTAGTCATAAAAACCGAAAAAGCGGTGCCCAAAGAGGATGCCGATGCGCCGGGGTTGATTTCCCGGGATGTTGTTCCTCTCCCGCCTCCCGCGATCGAGATGGATACAGCCAAGAATGATCCGCCGATGCCGGAACAGCCGAAGGTAAAAACACCCTTGCCGCCATCCCCGGTTATCGACAAGGCCGTGAACAAAGAAAAGGTGGTGGCGCCGTCCCTGCCAAAAGAAAAGGACAAGGCGTCCGCATCCCATAGGTATGTCGTGCAGATCACATCCTGCAAGAGTAAGAAAAGCGCGGAAGATGCGGTCAAGCAGCTCGGGAAAATCGGTTTTCACGCCAAGATAGTGACTGCGGAGATTAAGAACAAGGGAACGTGGTATCGTGTTTTACTGTCGGATATTGAGGGCAAGGATAAAGCAAAAGCGGCGGCCGAAAAGATTGATCGTGTTTTAAAGGGGAATAAGTCGATTGTACGTATCCAGAATAGGTAGAGGATTATGTTCGAAAACCTGACAGAAAAACTGGAGTCCGTTTTTAAGAAACTCAGGGGCAAGGGGCGCCTGGACGAAGAAAACATCAAGGAAGCCCTGAAGGAAATTCGTATGGCCCTTTTGGAAGCGGACGTCAATTTCAAGGTGGTGAAAGACTTTATTGAAGATGTGCGGATTCGGGCAGTCGGTCAGGATGTCGTTGACAGTATTACCCCGGGTCAACAGGTTGTAAAAATCGTTCACGACCGTCTTGTCGAACTGATGGGCGGCGGCAGCAGCCAGATCCGCTTTGGAAACCGTTTCCCGGCGCCGGTCATGCTGGTCGGGCTCCAGGGATGCGGAAAGACCACGACGGCGGTGAAGTTGGCCCGGTACCTGAAAAACCAGGGGAAACGGGTTTACCTTGTTTCCGCCGACGTTTACCGGCCGGCGGCGGTGACCCAGTTAAGACTGCTGGCTGAAAAAAACGGCATCGGCATATTTGATACGGGAGACTTGCGCGATCCGATTAAGATCTGTGTTCAGGCGGTGGAAGCGGCCAAGCGCGACGGCTATGAGGTGATCGTTGTCGATACGGCGGGCCGTTTGCACATCGATACGGAAATGATGGACGAACTGAAGAAGATCAAGGGAATGATTCTGCCTTCGGAAATCCTTTTCGTGGCCGATGCCATGACCGGTCAGGATGCGGTGAACGTCGCCGGGAAGTTCAACGAAATTCTGGGCATTGACGGGGTCATCATGACCAAGATGGACGGCGACGCCCGCGGCGGCGCAGCCCTGTCATTGAAAGCCGTGATGGGCAAACCCATTAAGTTCGTCGGTATGGGGGAAAAGGTTGATGCCCTGGAGGTGTTTTATCCGGACCGGATGGCTTCCCGAATCCTGGGGATGGGCGATATCCTGACCCTGGTCGAAAAAGCCCAGACGGCGGTTGACGAACGTTACGCCAAGGATCTGGAAAAAAAGATCCGGAAGAACGAATTTACGCTTGAAGATTTCCGCGATCAGTTGAAACAGATCTCGAAGATGGGTTCCCTGACGGATATTCTCGGCATGATTCCGGGTATGAAGAAATTCAAGGAAATGAAGGATATGAAACCCGACGAGAAGGAAATCGTCAAGATCATCGCCATCATCGACTCCATGACCACCAAGGAACGCATGAACTACCTGATTATAGACGGACAGCGACGGAAAAGGATCGCTCGGGGCAGTGGAACCACTGTTCAGGATGTGAACCGTTTGTTGAAAAACTATGTGGATATCAAAAAAGTGATGAAAAAGATGTCCGGCAAAGACGGTCTGAAAATGATGAAAAGAGGTCTTTTCCCCTTTTAATCATTGAAGTTTCGTGATAAGAATTAAAATCGCAATAATATTTTTAGGAGGTGTGTACGAAAAGGAATGGCAGTTAAAATCAGATTAGCCCGTATGGGAGGGAAGGGAAAGCCTTTCTACAGAGTGGTGGTTGCAGATTCCGAGTCCCCGAGGGACGGCGGATTTTTAGAGATTGTCGGTCATTATAACCCGCGGACCGAACCGGTAGAGATTGCCCTCAAGGGAGATCGTATTTCTGCCTGGATTGCCAAGGGTGCGAAACCGACCCTAACTGTGTCCCAACTCATCAGGAAGGCGGCCCAAAACGCCGGTTAAAAGATTTATCTGACGACGGATCCGATTTGTTAAAATTGTGCCGGTCATGCAATCGATGTCAATTATCCAGTGATGTTTAACCCGAGAGAGATGAGTGGAGGTTGTCGAGATGAAGGACTTGATTAAATACATGGCTCAATCTTTGGTGGATAATCCCGATAAAGTCGAAGTTTCCGAAGTGATTGGAGAGCAGACTTCCGTCATTGAACTGCGGGTTGCAAAGGAGGATCTGGGAAAGGTCATCGGCAAGCAGGGTAGAACCGCAAAAGCCATGCGGACGATCTTGAGTGCCGCATCGACGAAGCTTCACAAAAGGACGGTATTAGAGATCATAGAATAGCAATGGATCTTTTTGAAATGGGTACGGTCCTGAAGCCTCGCGGTTTGAAAGGACAAATGCGGTGTTTCTCCCATCTTGAATCAAACGAACTTGGGAAGTTTCTGAAAGAAATCTGCATCAGGACCCCGGACGGGGTCAAACGTTTCCATCGACTCAGAGAAATCACATTTGCGGGGAAATTTTTTTTCCTTTCTGTGGATGGAATCGATAGTCCTGAAGCCGTAAGGGCCCTTGCCGGTTCCGATATTCTGGCCTCGGTGGATGTGCTTCCTCCCTTGGCGGATGGTGAATATTACTGGCGGGATATTATTGGCCTCGAGGTGATTACGGAAACGGGACAATCACTGGGAACGGTGAAAGAAATTTTTTCGACCGGCAGTCATGATGTTTATGTCTGCCGGAACGGAGAACAAGAACTTCTTCTTCCTGCCATTGGCGATGTCATTCGTCAAATTGATGTCGGAGCGAAACGGATGGTGGTTCGCCTCCTAGAAGGCATGTAGGGAGGATCATGATCCGCTTCGATATTCTTACCGTTTTCCCTGAAATGTTCGGATCCCCATTCCAGTGCAGCCTTTTGAAAAAGGCTCAGGAAAAAGGTCTCGTCGAAATCGGATTGCACAACATTCGCGATCATGCTCTGGACAAGCATCGTATGACCGACGACACACCTTATGGGGGCGGATGCGGAATGGTCATGAAAATCGATCCGATTGACCGCGCCCTGAGTGCCATAAAAAGAGAAAAGACAGGTTCCCTGGTTGTTCTGCTGACGCCGCAAGGGGAACGTTTCGCGCAACCGATTGCCGCGGAATTGGCCTCATGCTCACAGGTTATCCTGATTTGCGGTCACTACGAAGGCGTCGATGAACGGGTTCGGCAATATCTGGTGGATCGGGAAATTTCGATTGGAGATTATGTTCTGACGGGGGGTGAACTCTCGGCGATGGTGTTGGTGGATGCGGTAAGTCGCCTGATCCCGGGTGTTTTAGGCAACAGCGAATCCACAATATCGGAATCCTTCACCATGGGTTTACTGGAGTATCCGCAATACACCAGGCCTGCTGACTACAAAGGTTGGAAGGTGCCTGATGTTTTGGTGTCCGGAAATCACAGGGAAATTGATTTGTGGCGAAAAAAGGAATCACTGCGGAGAACCCTGCTTCGCCGACCGGATCTGCTCGAGAACGCTTGTCTTTCCGCAGAAGACAAGAAAGTCCTGAAATCCATGACCGAAGAGTGCTGAGCTGAATAAGAGGTGAGTGCGGATAATATTTACATCGCTCTTTTACACGGCCCCGTATACGATAAAAAAGGCCGGGTGACCGTTACATCCATTGTCAACACGGATATACATGACATTGCCCGATGCGCCAGGACCTTTGGCATTAAACGTTTCTACATCGTTTCCCCGATTGAAGAACAGAGAATGCTGGCGGAGAAGATTCTTGGTCATTGGCAGTCCGGTTTTGGCAGTACCTACAATCCTTCCCGGAAAGAAGCGTTTTCTCTGGTTGACCTGAAGGGGTCTCTGGATGAAGTCCTGACTGATATTCAGCAACGAGCAGACCAAGATGTTCGCATTGTGGTCACCGGGGCGCGCCTAACAGGGGCATGTCTTTCTGCAACGGATCTCCGGCAGCGTGTTCAATCCGAAGAATGTTCCTATCTTCTTGTTTTTGGTACCGGTTGGGGCCTTGCCGAAACGATACTATCAAAGGCTCATTTCCGTCTTGAACCCATTGGGGGGTCTGGAGAGTACAATCATCTTCCCGTGCGCGCTGCGGTGGCGATTCTCCTTGATCGGTTGTGGGGAAGATAAATTTATGTGTAATAAAGAGTTGAAAATTCTGACTAAAACATGTAAAGAAGCAAAACTTATTAACAGGGATAAAGTATGACCATGTTTATCTCATGAATAATTTTTAGGATTTTGATAAATACAGAGGAGGAATTTCTCTTATGGGTATCGTGGAGTTTCTTGAAAAAGAACAGATGAGGGAAGATATCCCCCAGTTCAAAACAGGGGATACGGTCAAGGTCTATCTGCGCATCATTGAAGGGCAGAAGCAACGGATTCAGGCTTACGAAGGCGTAGTCATTCGTCGTCGCCAGGGGACCAGCCGGGCTACCTTTACGGTCCGCAAGGTTTCCTATGGGGTCGGCGTCGAGAAGACTTTCCCCCTGCATTCGCCGGTAATAGAACGCATCGAGCTGGTGACGAGGGGACGGGTCAGGCGGTCACGTCTCTACTATCTGCGTCAGCTAAGAGGCAAAAAAGCCCGGATTGAAGAATTGAAAAAGTCATAAACGACCGGGACAAAAGGTCCTCAATTAAATGAGGAGCCGGACAACCCGTCCGATGCGTAACGAGAAAATGGAAGAGCAGGTCTGTACCTGCTTTTGCATTTTTGGCGTAACTTGGACCGTTTACCTTTATTGATTTAATGGATCAATTTGAGTTGCTGGCCCACAAACGGGGCGCTAAAACGGTTGCGGGGGTTGATGAGGCGGGGCGGGGGCCGCTGGCCGGTCCGGTTGTTGCCGCAGCGGTGATTTTACCTCCCGGATACCGGAACCCGGATATTAAAGATTCCAAGCAGATCTCTGCTCGCCGGCGGGATATCCTCTATGATCGCATTCGTGAGGATGCCCTTGCCGTGGGCATTGGTGTCGTCGAAGCAATCGTCATTGATCGGGTCAATATTCTGCAGGCGACATTTATGGCCATGCAGGATGCATTGGCCGAATTATCCATTTCCCCGGATTTTCTCCTCGTAGATGGCAATCAGCGCATTCCCGTTTCTATAACCCAAAAGACAATCGTCAAGGGTGATTGCCTCAGTATTTCCATTGCCGCCGCATCCATTATGGCCAAAGTATCCCGTGATCGGATTATGGAAATGTATCACCGTCAATTTCCCCAGTACAACTTTCAGCAGAATAAGGGTTATGGAACGGCTCAGCATCGCTCTGCCCTCCATCAATACGGTCCCTGCAAAATCCATCGCCGTTCTTTTCATTTTGGGAAAATAGAAAAGATGCCCGTCAATGCAGAACTGGATTTCGGTCTCCATGATTGACCAATCGTCAACAAGAGCGCTGGGGCGACATGGTGAGGATATTGCTTGGGAATATCTCAAGAGGCGGGGATACAGGATCTTGGAACGAAACTATCGCTGTCGCTATGGAGAGATCGACCTTGTTGCAAAAGACGGAGAGACCATCGTTTTTATAGAAGTGAAAAGTCGGCGTACGGCAGCTTTCGGAGACCCGGAAGAAGCGGTCAGTCTGGCAAAGCAGAAGAAGATATCAACGGTTGCCCTCTATTATCTCAAAGATAAAGGTCTCTATGACCGACCGGCCCGATTCGATGTGGTGTCGGTCCTTGCCTCCGTCCCGGGACAAAAAATTACGCTTATCCCGGACGCCTTTGACTTGATTCGATAAATTTCCCTATCATGCCTATGGCTGACTCGGCTTAACCTTTGGCGTGTCAACCTCGCATGACATGAACGGGCTTTGAGAATTCTAAATATATATAATCATGAGACAAAAAATCGTTCAGGGATTTGACAGGAGCAAAGTTGGTTTTAACCAATATTTCCTTGACATGGTTTATGTGGATATGTTAATCGACGGCGGTAGCTCGGGGGACGCATAACCTATTATAACATCAGGGATTTACAAGCGTTTAGGGTAGAGAGATCGGCGGGACGAATACCGGTTTTAGGTGCCGGTATTTGTGTTTTTTGCGGGATAGGGAGAGTCGGCGGTTTGAGGTAGCCGTATCAGGGATATAAGAGTCGGCGCGCCGGGG
>CAZTYA010000043.1:6934-10156 GCA_964617255.1 uncultured Syntrophales bacterium | reverse complement strand
CCGCTCGTCGGCTACGGACTCCAGAACCCGGGTCGAGGTGGTTCCCACGGCCACCACCCGTTTTGCACCGGAAATCAACGCAGCTGTTTCCGCTGATATTTCGTAGTATTCCTCTTCCATGGCATGCTCCTCCACGTTTTCTGCCTCGACGGGGAGAAAAGTTCCATAACCGACATGCAGCGTCACCTTCGCAATGGCGACGCCCATAATTTCGAGACAATTCAATATATCCGGCGTGAAGTGTAACCCGGCAGTCGGCGCCGCTACGGATCCAAAACGGCGAGCGTAGATGGTTTGGTAACGGTCTCTGTCCGTTGAGCGGTGTGTCGTATCGTCCTTCCGGTTGATGTATGGCGGAAGGGGGGTGGAGCCGTGGCCTTCGAGAAAGGTTTCCCAGGGACAATCGGTACTAAGCTCCAGGAGCCATTTTTTTTCCGTTATGCGATCCAGAATTTTCCCCTGGCTATGTTCATGAAACATTAACACGGTCCCCAGACGGACCCGCTTTGCCGGGCGCAGCAGGACTTCCCAGATTGTGCATGCAGGGTTATGATCATCCTTCAAGGTCAGAAGCAGCACTTCAACAACGGCGCCGGTTTCCTTTTGTCCGTGAAGCCGGGCGGGAAATACTTTTGAATCATTCAGAACCAGGGTGTCTCCTTTGTTGAGAAAATCCGGCAGGTTGAAGAAATGGCGATGGGCAAATGTCCCTCCGGACTTGTCCAGGACCATCATGCGGGACCGGTCTCTCTCCGGGGAAGGCTCATGGGCGATGAGTTCGGGAGGCAGATGGTAATCGAATTCGGTCAGTTTCATGGGCTTTGTTTGCACCGCCGGCAGATTATGGGCGGGGATCAACTCCTGCCGAAGTAGACAAGGCCGAGACCGCAAAGAATGGAAGCCAATCCCAGTATGCGCAACGTACGATCCGGCACGTCCATCATCTTCATCAGGTATGCCTTGATTTTATCGGGGAAGGCAAAATAGGGCAACCCTTCCACAATCAGCACCATTCCCATCACACACAGAAAGAATTTCAAGCTTGCTTCCCTTCTTTTTCCTTGGCTTCATCCCAGAGGCGATTCATTTCTTCGGGCGAGGTTTCTAACAGATTTTTCTGCTTTGCGGCAAGGGTATTTTCAATATACGCGAAACGTTTCTCAAACTTGGAGATCGTTTTCTTCAGAGATTGCTCGGCATCGACGCCAAAAAAGCGGCTGAGGTTCACGACGGAAAAGAGCAGATCGCCGATTTCTTCGTCGATTTGGACCTGCTGTTTCCGGTCAACCGCTTCCTTCAGTTCCGTCAGCTCTTCCTGAATTTTATCGATGACATCGCCTGCTTGTTCCCAGTCAAAGCCGACTTTTGACGCCCGTTCCGTGATCCGTTGCGCCCGAATCAGGGCGGGCAGGGCAAGGGGGTGTTTACCAAGAAAGCCCCTGTTCGTGACAGGCTTTTTTTCGATGTTTTCTTTAATGTAGAGCCAGTTGTTTCGGATATCCTCGACATTATCAACCAGGGTATCGGCAAATACATGGGGGTGTCGGCGGATCATTTTTTCGGATACGGAGATCACGACATCACTCAAGAAAAATTCATCCTTTTCTTCGGCCATGACAGATAGAAAGATCACTTGAAAAAGAAGATCGCCCAATTCTTCCTTCAGGTGTTCCGCATCGCCCTCCGAAATGGCGTCAATCACTTCGTAGGCTTCTTCGAGCAGATAATGTCCAATGTCCGCCTTGGTCTGCTTCCTGTCCCACAGACAGCCATCGGGGCTGCGCAGAATGCGGATGATGGTCAGAAGGTCGGTTATTTTACCCTGCAGAGGTGGTATGGTTACGGCCATAAGGTGTTCCTTCGTCAATACAAATCAGACACCCCCGGCAAACAGCCCGTCATGTGTGATTATTCGGATAAAATCCCAGCTTTTTCAGGGGCTCGACTGGGCGGATATGTACCACATGCCGATGGGGATCACAATAAAAGCTTTCGGAGGTAAACGGCCAAATAATTATTGACAAAAAATGATGTATGGGATACGTGAGGCTGTTTATTTTTCAGAATGTAAAATGCAGATAAAAAAGTAAACATCAAAAAAAAACAACAATAACGGGAGGAGGATTTTTTTATGAGTCAGAATGTAACCGTTCCCATGGAGGGAAAAGTAGTCAAAATCAATGTGAATGTCGGTGATCAGGTATATGAAGAGGACGAGGTCATCATCATGGAAGCCATGAAGATGGAAATGCCCGTGACGTCCCCCGGCGCAGGCGTGGTAAAGGAAATCAAGGTGGCTGTCGGCCAGACTTTCCCCGCGGACGCAGTTCTAATGGTTATCGAATAGAACAAAAATCAAGACGCTTATCGAGAAGGAGATAAACATGGATTTTGCATTAACTGAAGAGTTGGAAATGCTGCGTTCTATGGCGAGGGATTTTGCAGCGGAAAAAATCGCGCCTTTTGCCGACAAATGGGACGAAGAGCACCACTTTCCCTATGAAGAAGTCGTAAAGCCGATGGGCGAACTCGGTTTCTTCGGAACGGTTATTCCCGAAGAGTACGGTGGAAACGGGATGGGCTGGCTGGCCGCGATGATCCTCACGGAAGAAATCGCCCGCGCCTCAAGTTCCCTGCGCGTTCAGATCAACATGCAGGCTCTGGGCTGTGCGTTCACAATTTTCCGGTACGGTACGGAAGCGGCAAAGAAAAAGTATATTGAGAAACTGGTTACGGCGGAATATCTCGGCGGTTTCGGTATCACCGAAGCGAACGCGGGTTCCGACGTGATGGGTATGAAGTCTGTCGCCGAGGACAAAGGTGACCACTGGCTCATCAACGGCACCAAAACCTGGATCTCCAATGCGAAAAGTGCCGACTGTCTCATTTATTATGCTTACACGGATCGTTCCAAGGGCAGCAAGGGTCTCTCCGCTTTCGTTGTTGATATGAAGAACAACCCCGGCGTGTCCGTGACGGAACTCGATAAACTGGGCAGCCGTTCTTCACCCACCGGTGAGATCTTCATGGAGAACGTGAAGGTTCCCAAGGAGAACCTCCTGGGTAATCTCGGCGACGGCGCCAAGATCGTTTTCGGTTCCTTGAATGGGACCAGGTGTTCCGCGGCGGCCGGTGGTGTCGGTCTGGCTCAGGCCTGTCTGGACATTGCCATTCAGTATGCCAATGAGAGAGAGCAGTTCGGCCAGACGATCGGTCAGTTCC
>CAZTYA010000043.1:0-6924 GCA_964617255.1 uncultured Syntrophales bacterium | reverse complement strand
GGATATGATTGCTCAGATGGCCTGTGAGATCGAAGCAGCCAGACTGATCGTCTACAAGGCAGCCTGGCAGAAAGACGAAGGAAACCTGAACAATACCTTGGAAGTGGCCCAGGCGAAGTATTTAGCCGGCGAAGTGGCAACCAAGTGCAGCAACTACGCCATGAGAATTCTTGGTGCATACGGCTACTCGACAGAGTACCCCGTCGCCCGTTACTATCGTGACGCACCGACCTATGCGATGGTCGAAGGTTCGGCGAACATCTGCAAGTGGATCGTAGCTCTGGATGCGTTAGGTGCAAGGAAAGCCAACAAGTAAGAATTGCGCAGGATAAATAAAGGCGTAACGTATAGCTGCCCTGGTCTTCGACGATATCGATGGCCAGGGCAGTTAGGTGTTTTCGGTACCGATGCGGGGAAAATAATTCGGATATGTCCCGCAGGTATGGAAAACAGAAATGGAACGAATCTGTTCCAGAGATAAGAATCGTTTGCTGCGATCCCTCGTAAAGGGACGTAGACTCAAGAGGAAGGATATAAGTATATGAAACCATACTTTGCGAAGATGAAAGACTTGGGGAAGCCCCTAACCGAGGCCCAGATCGAACTGATGAAAGAAAGCAAGGCGGAGATCGATGCGGTTGTCGCCGATCTGGAAAAGGAAATTGAACGGGTAAAGACCACGGGTATGCCCGCGGCGAAGGTCAGGGAACGCGGTCAGATGACGGTTTGGGATCGGATCGACTATATCGTTGATCCCGGCACGTTCTGTCCCCTCCACACCCTCTATGATCCCATGGAAAACGAAGAGGGGATGACAGGAGTCATCGATGGTCTGGCCCGGATCAGTGGTAAATGGTGTGTGCTGATCGGATTTGATAACAAAGTTATGGCAGGAGCGTGGATTGCCGGGCAGGCGGAAAACATCCTCCGGGTAACCGATATTGCCAAAAACATGAATATCCCTCTCGTATGGCTGGTCAATTGTTCGGGTGTCAAGCTGCCGGAACAGGAAAAAGTATATGCCAACCGCCGAGGAAGCGGTACATGCTTCTTCCGCCATGCGGAACTCGAGAAGATGGGCATTCCCGTTCTGGCCGGTATTTACGGTACCAATCCGGCGGGCGGCGGCTATCAGGGTATCAGCCCCACGATTCTTCTGGCTCACAAGGACTGCAACATCGCCGTCGGTGGTGGCGGCATTGTCAGCGGTATGTCCCCCAAGGGTTTCTTTGATGAGGCGACGGCCGAAGAACTGATTGACGCAACGCGTCACTATAAGGAAGTGCCTCCGGGGAGCGTTGGTATTCACTATGATGCTACGGGATTCTTCCGGGCCGTTTACGAGAAGGAAACGGAAGTGTTGGATGCGCTGAAGGAATATATGGCAGGGATACCGGCCTACAATCCGAATTTCTTCCGGGTGGCCGATCCGGCGGAACCGAAGTTTCCCCAGACCGATATTTCCTCTATTGTTCCCTTTAATCAGAAGGCGATTTACAAATTTGAGGAGATTCTGGCGCGCCTCTCCGATAACTCCGAACACATGGAATTCCGCCCCGAATACGGACCTGAAGTTTACACCGGCCTGATCAAAGTGGACGGCTTCCTGATGGGCGCCATTGCCAATCGTCAGGGTTTCCTGGGTGCTACTTATCCTGAATATACCAACGAGTACTTTGGCATCGGCGGCAAGCTCTATCGCCAGGGTCTGATCAAACTGAACGAGTTTGTTACCCAGTGCGGCCGTGACCGTATTCCGATTCTCTGGTTCCAGGATACATCGGGAATCGACGTCGGCGATATCGCCGAGAAAGCAGAACTCCTTGGCCTCGGCCAGTCCCTCATCTACTCGATCGAGCAGACGGGCGTACCGATGATGCTGGTTGTCCTCCGCAAGGGAACGGCAGCAGCCCACTACATTATGGGCGGTCCCACGGCGAACAATCATTGTGTCTTTACTCTCGGCACGCCGACGACCGAAATCTACGTCATGCATGGCGAGACGGCGGCCGCGGCATCTTACGCGAGACGCCTTGTGAAGGAAAAGGATTCCGGCAATGATCTGACACCAATCATCGAAAAGATGAACGAGCTGGTTCAGGATTACTATCGGAAGTCCCGTCCGGTTTTCTGTGCGAAGACGGGCATGGTCGACGAGGTCGTGAAATTCGAAGATATCCGGAAGTACATGGTGGCTTTTGTCGATTCGGTTTACCAGAATCCGCGATCGATCTGTCCTCAGCATCATATGATGCTGCCGAGACTGATCGAGTCTCAGGTGGTCAAGGGAAAACCCCGCCCGCCGAAGGAAGCGAAGTAAATATCCGCGAAAGGTTTGTGAAAGACAGAGCCCAGGGGCGAAATCCCCTGGGCTTTTTTGTTTGTTGGGTAATTTGTAAAGACTTATGTAAAATCCCACGTTAATACATATGTATTAAGAAATAAGCTTAAGTTATACTTTAAGATAATCGTGATGGAAGATTGCCGTCAGGCCGTATTAGGTAATCCATTTTTTCCTGTCTGAATATGAGACGTGACGTACGGACTCTGAAAAGTATTTGGTGATATTTTTCCAGTCAACAAAGAGGTGCGAGCCAAGCAGGATTATGGTATAAAAACGGCGTCTTGATTTGAAAAAATCTATTGATTGAATGTTTGCCTTCCGGTTATTCCGGCCTTCACGGGAAAAGATTCATGGGACAAACGGAAATGATTGTCAACGGTATTCACCTCGTCGCGGGACCGAACATGTCGCATGCGGAAGACGCAACGGCCTTCGTGATTGAATTTGCCGATCAACTGGTCATGATCGATTCCGGATTGGGGCAAAGCGTTCCGGCTATCCTCGATAACATACGCGGTGCCGGATTGGACCCCGGTAAAATCAAGACCCTGATTCTGACCCACTGCCATATTGATCACATCGGCGGCGCCGGAGCCATCCGTGAACAGACCGGATGCCGGATTGTTGTGCATGAACTTGATGCGGAAGCGGCGTCAACCGGCGATTCTTCCAAAACCGCCGCCGGCTGGTACGGGCGAAAGCTTGCGCCGCTGCCGGTGGATCAGCGTTTGACAGGTTCTCAGGAAACGCTGCACTTCGGAGAGGAGGCCCTGCACTGTCTGCACACCCCGGGGCATACCCCCGGTTCAATCTCGCTTTATATTGACCGGGGTGGTAAGCGTGTTCTCTTCGGGCAGGATATCCACGGTCCTTTTCATCCGGCATTTGGTTCTGATGTGGAACAGTGGGCGGAATCCATGCAGAAACTTTTGGGGCTCGACGCCGATATCCTCTGCGAGGGCCACTTCGGCATCTTTCGGACAAAAGAGAGGGTAAGAAAATATATACAGCGCTATTTGAATGAACACGAACAGTTTCCCCCATAGATCAAACTGACGAGGATACCCATGCAGAAACATCACAAATTTTCCATCTGGTATGTCCTTCTGGGAATCTGGTTTGTCCTGATTCTGCAGAACTATATCGCCTCCATGTATGCTGTTCCGACCATCCCCTACAGCCAGTTTTTGATGTTGCTTCAGCAGGGGAAAGTCGGCGAGGTGGCCATTTCGTCCAATCAGATTCAAGGGAAATACAAACCGCCTTACACCGGCCCCCAGGGCGCGACGGAATTCAAAACCGTCCGCGTGGATCCGCAACTGTCCGCATCGCTTCAGAATTACCGGGTTATTTTTAAGGGTGAAATTGAATCCACCCTCTTGCGCGATCTCATCTCTTGGGTTTTTCCGATTGTGCTCTTTGTCGGGGTGTGGTTTTTCCTTATGAAGCGAATCGGCGGACAGCAGGCCGGATTTATGACCCTGGGGAAGAACAAGGCCAAGATCTATATGGAGAATGAGCTGAACGTCACCTTCAAGGATGTTGCCGGGGTGGACGAAGCCAAACAGGAGCTTGTCGAAGTCATCGAATTCCTTAAGGAGCCAAAGAAATTTACCGAGTTGGGCGGCAAGATTCCCAAGGGAATTCTCCTGGTCGGTCCGCCGGGCACAGGAAAAACCCTCCTGGCCAAGGCGGTGGCCGGTGAGAGCGGGGTGCCCTTTTTCAGTCTGAGCGGTTCTGAATTCGTCGAGATGTTCGTCGGTCTAGGTGCGGCGCGGGTCCGCGATCTTTTCACCCAGGCCAAGGAAAAGGCGCCGTGCATCATTTTCATCGACGAGTTGGACGCCCTGGGCAAGGCTCGGGGTGTGGGCATGATGGGGGGGCATGATGAACGGGAGCAGACCTTGAACCAGCTCCTGGTGGAAATGGATGGGTTCGATCCGAAGGCGGGGGTAATTCTTCTGGCCGCCACCAACAGACCGGAAATCCTCGATCCGGCCCTGCTGCGGCCCGGACGCTTCGACCGTCATGTTCTGGTAGATCGACCGGATAAAACCGGCCGGGAGGAGATTCTCCGGGTTCATCTGCGCCAGGTTAAAACCGTACCGGATCTTGACATCGGGAAACTCGCGGCCATGACGCCCGGGATGGTCGGGGCCGACCTGGCGAACCTGGTTAACGAAGCGGCGCTACTGGCCGTACGCCGGGGTAAGAATCTGGTCGGCATGGAAGAATTTTCAGAAGCAGTGGAACGAATCATCGGCGGGCTTGAGAAGAAAAACCGCCTCATCAATGCGGCGGAGCGTGAAGCGGTAGCCTATCATGAAATGGGACACGCCCTGGTTGCCCTGTCGCTCCCGGGGACGGACCCGGTGCAGAAGATTTCCATTGTTCCGCGGGGCATCGCCGCCCTGGGTTACACGATGCAGGTGCCCACGGAAGACCGTTTCCTCATGCGCAAGACGGAACTGATGAATAAGGTGGCGACGCTCCTGGGGGGGCGCGCCGCCGAGGAAATCATCTTCGGCGATATTTCCACGGGTGCCCACAACGACCTGTCACGGGCGACGGATATCGCCCGGAGTATGGTGATGGAATACGGCATGAGTGAAAAACTGGGCCAGGTTTATCTGTCCCGGAAATCCCGGCCCCTGTTTCTCGACGCCGGGATGCCGGAGAGCCGTGAATTCAGCGAAGCGACGGCGGAAATGATCGACCGGGAAATCAAGAACATCATCGATACGGAATATCGGAAAGCCCTGTCCATTATTTCGGAGAAAAAGTCGGTCCTGATCAAGGGAGCGAAACTGCTCCTGGAAAAGGAAAAAATCGACGAGGAGGACTTGAAGACTCTACTGGCACAGGAAGCTGCAAATATCGCTTGACGGGTTCAGGGTCCTTCGATTAAGAAAAGCGCGGCTGTAAAGGGCCGATTATCCAGCAAACAGGGTAGGGCCATAAAAGTGAGCCGTCAACGACAGAACCATTTCAGGAAGGAGCGGTTGTGATACCTCGTTACGCAAGAGAGAAGATGAGCCGGATCTGGGAACCGGAAAACAAATTTCAGACATGGCTGGACATCGAGATCAGTGCCTGTGAAGCCATGGCGAAATTGGGCCAAATTCCCCAGGCATCGCTGAAGGTCATCAAGGAAAAAGCGGGATTTGACATTAAGCGGATCGATGAAATTGAAGAAACAACCAAGCACGACGTAATCGCCTTTCTGACGTCCGTGACGGAAAAGGTGGGAGAAGACGGTCGCTTCATTCACATGGGCATGACCTCTTCCGACGTCCTCGATACGTCTCTGGCCATCCTGCTCAAACAGGCGGCGGACATCCTGCTGGAAGATTTGGACAACCTGATTGCGGCGATCCGACAAAAGGCAGTGGCGCACAAGCACACCCTGATGATCGGGAGAACGCACGGCATTCACGCTGAACCGATCACCTTTGGTTTGAAGCTGGCCATCTGGTACCAGGAGATGGTGCGCAATCGGGAGCGGCTCCTCCGGGCGCAGGAAACGATCAGCTATGGCAAAATCTCCGGCGCCGTGGGTACGTTTTCTTTTATCGATCCGTTTGTGGAAGAATATGTCTGCAAAAAACTGGGATTGAAACCTGCGCCTGTTTCCTCGCAGATTCTCCAGCGGGACCGCCACGCGGAATACTTTACCGCTCTGGCGATCATCGCCTCGTCCCTGGACAAATTCGCCCAGGAAATCCGGCTGTTGCAGAGAACGGAAGTCCGGGAAGCAGAGGAGTATTTCTCACCCGGCCAGAAGGGCTCCTCAGCCATGCCCCACAAGCGCAATCCGATTCTGTCGGAAAATCTGTCCGGGCTTTCCCGGCTCATGCGGTCCTATGCCCTGGCGGCTATGGAAGATGTGGCCCTGTGGCATGAGCGTGACATCAGCCATTCGTCGGTGGAGCGGGTCATCGGGCCTGATGCGACGATTCTATTGGACTTCATGCTGGGCCGGTTCACCCGCATGGTTGAACAGCTCATTGTGTACCCTGAACAGATGCTGTATAACCTCAACCTGACCCATGGGGTCATCTTCTCGCAGCTGGTGCTTCTGAAGCTCATCGACAAGGGGATGACCCGGGAAGCCGCCTACGCTGTGGTCCAGAAAAATGCAATGGCGGCGTGGGAAAAGCACCTGGAGTTCAAGGATTTGTTGAAGAAAGACAAGCAGGTCAACTCGTTTCTCAAAGCCAAGGAAATCGACGATGTTTTCCAGGTCGAACGCTTCCTCAAGCATGTCGATTTTATCTTCCGGCGGGTGTTTCAGGAATAATATGAAGCTGATGCACTCGTAAAAGCAGGGTTTCCCCTCTACCGGCTGGAGGGAACGAATGGGAGGGGGAAAAGAACGACCAAGATCAGTGCATTAACACCTCCATCCTAGCCCTCAACCGTCAAAGGGGGTATGTAAACCATGTGTCCGGTCTGAATTGTAAATAGGGATGCAGAAAAGGGAGGACTGATTGACGGACCTCCCTTTTTTCTTGTCTTTCCGGGCAAGCGCAATGCGACCCGGAATCCATTTCCAGCATTTTACTCCCTGCAAATGGGTC
>CAZTYA010000042.1:7169-10258 GCA_964617255.1 uncultured Syntrophales bacterium | reverse complement strand
GCCGGAAAAAGCAGTTTTTAACCTACTATTTCATTGCCGCCCATCCGGGATGCCGGGAGCACGATATGGAAATCCTGCGATCTTTTGTCCATCGGGCGTTGAAGATCCATCCGGAACAGGTTCAGATTTTCACACCTCTTCCTTTGACCTACTCCAGTGTCATGTACTACACGGAAAAGGACCCCTTCACGGGAAAAGGAATTTTTGTGGAAAAAAGCATGGCGGGAAAGGAAAGACAGAAACGATGTTTGACCGGAGAGGGGGGGAGTCATCGCAGAAGGGACTGAAAAACGATGGAATGGATTTCACAGAGAGATTTCCATATCCTGGCGGACCGCAAAGCACTCAAGAACGCGGTTCTGTCCGGCGATGATGCGGTGACATGCCTGGACCATGCGGTCGATTCCCCGATCCGGTCGATCCTGGTTATGATGGAACAGGCCGAAGCGGCGGGCATTCGCCTCCAAAGCCAGCCTCAGCGCGTCCTTGTAAACCGAGTGTCCCCAGGCCTTGGTTTTCCTGTAGTCCGTTTCCGTATATTCGGCGTCATGAACCAGCAGGTCCGCGTTCCGGGAAAACTCGAGGTAAGTGTTGTAATCGTGACCGCCCTTATGTCGATAGGTGAGTTCATTGTCCGTGAGAAAAACGAAGGATTTTCCCTCTTCCGTCAGACGGTATCCCACGCCCTGATTGGGATGGCTGAGGAGGATACGGTCAATCGTGACCGAATTGACGGAAAAACGAGTGTTGGTGAACTCGTGGAAATCAATCTGCGCCCGGACATCGTCCACATGAACAGGAAAATGCGGCGGGGCCATGATGCCGGCCAGCATGTCCTTGGTTGACTTCCGCGTGTTGGGGCATCCGTATATGTTCATCCGGGTTGTTTTGAAATAGAGCGGTTTGAAAAAGGGAAATCCCATCACGTGGTCCCAATGGGCGTGCGTCAGGATCAAGGTGATCTCTTGGTTGCGTTCGGCGATCAGGCGCTGGCCGAGTCTTCGGATACCTGAGCCTGCATCGATGATAATAATATCACCGTTTTTTGACCGGACTTCAACGCAGGTTGTATCTCCTCCGTAGCGGAGATATTCCCTGCCGCTGACGGGAATGGATCCTCTGGCGCCCCAGCAGCGGATGATCATTGCAGAATCACTCTGATGTGAGTTTTATGACAGGCGATCCAGTCGGTTATTGTCTCCAGCGAAATTCCTCTATACAATTCCAATCCTCATGATTATATTCGACATGGTAAATACGAAAAGATCATAACAACACAACGCGCTCATTTCAATGCCTTTTTCGATGAAATAGTTCCTCCAAGGCAGGAAGAGTGAATAAATTCAAAAAAAATTGAATCAAGGAGGTCATGATGAAGAGCATGATGATCAAAGGGATGTCCTGTCAGCATTGCGTAATGGCTGTGACCAAAGCGCTGAACAGTGTGGCGGGCGTGACGGATGTCAAGGTGGATTTGGCAACAGGCCGGGCAACTTTTGAGGAAACGGCGCCTGTCGATATGGCGGCTGCAGCCGCCGCGATCCGAAAGGCGGGTTATGACGTCGCCGGGTAAAGCGGTTTTCCATGTCGGGGGACTGAATTGTGCCTCGTGTGTCCACCGCCTTGAACAAGGATTGGGCAACCAACCCGGGGTCAGGGAAGCGACCGTTAATCTGGTTACGGAACGGGCGACCGTAGTCTATGATCCGTCGATAACGGATTCCGATCGACTGGCCAAGGCCGTGGCGGAGATTGGCTATGACGTTCGGATGGTGGAAGAATCGGCCCGCGAAGACCGGCAAAAACTCACCGTATCCGTGGGGGGCATGACATGCGCCGCCTGTGTCCGCCGCGTCGAGCAGGCCATTCTTGCGGTGCCGGGTGTTCAGGACGTGAATGTGAATCTGGCCACGGCAAGAGCATCCTTAACGCATGATTCCCAAATGTGGGCTGGTCTGGAAGAAGTCCGGCGCGTGATAACCGACGCCGGGTACGAATATCTGGGCATTCCCGATGACATGGGGGACGATCCGATATCGCGTGCCAGGGAACAGGAAGTCCGGGACTTGAAGAGACGGGTGGCAGTCGGGGCGGTGCTGAGCGTCATCATTTTTCTGGGCTCCATGCAGCATTGGTTTCCTTTCCTCGATGCGTTTCCCCGCTCTGTGGTGCTTTACACGCTTTTTATCCTGACGACGCCGGTCGTCTTCTGGGTCGGGGAGCGGTTTTTGGTCGGAGCTTACAAAGCGGCCCGTCAGAAAACGAGCGACATGAATACTCTGGTGGCTGTGGGCGCCCTGTCGGCCTATGGCTACTCCACGGTCGCGACGCTTTTCCCAAGGTTATTTGCCCAGGCTGATTTAATCCCCCATGTCTATTACGATGGGGCGGCCATGATCGTTACCCTGATTCTCCTGGGCCGCCTCCTTGAGGCTAAAGCAAAGGGGCGGACATCCCAGGCCATCCGGAAGCTTATGGATTTAAGACCAAAATTTGCCAGGGTGATCATTGATGGCGAGGAAAAAGACGTTCCCGTGGAAAAGCTGGTCACCGGAGACCTGATTCTCATCCGCCCGGGAGAACAAATTCCCACGGATGGTGTGGTCACCTCCGGTGAATCTTCCGTTGATGAATCCATGTTGACCGGAGAAAGCGTCCCCGTGGAAAAAAACGTCGGGAGCCAGGTGTTTGCGGCGACGTTGAACAAAACCGGCAGCTTTCAGTTCCGGACCACGGGAATCGGTGCCGATACGGTTTTTGGACAGATCGTCCATCTCGTCCAGGAGGCCCAGGGCTCGAAGGCCCCGGTCCAGCGTCTGGCGGACCGGATCGCTTCCATATTTGTTCCTGTCGTTTTTGTCGTGGCCTTGATAACTTTCCTGGTCTGGTATTTTCTTGTCCCGGACGCCACCTTCAGCCGCGCGCTTTTGAATTTCGTCTCCGTTGTCGTCATTGCCTGTCCCTGTGCGCTGGGATTGGCCACGCCTACAGCGGTGATGGTGGGAACCGGAATTGGCGCCGAGCGGGGGATTCTGATCAAGGGTGGTGAAACCCTGGAAAAGGTCCATCATCTGACAACGGTGGTTTTT
>CAZTYA010000042.1:0-7159 GCA_964617255.1 uncultured Syntrophales bacterium | reverse complement strand
CCCGGGGGGAGCCCGTCGTCCAAGATATCGTGCCGGCCGGTGACACTGCCGCGGAGGATATCCTGCAGATCGCCCTTTCTGTGGAAACCGTGTCAGAACACCCGTTGGCGCAGGCGATTATCCGTGCGGGGCGTGCCCGGGGCTTAACGCCGCAGCCCCTGGAAAATTTTGAGGCCGTCTCCGGAAAGGGCGCAAAAGCCGTCATCGATGGGAAACTATGTCTTGTGGGAAATCTGCGACTGATGGAGGAGATGAACATTTCCCTCCAAGGCCTGGAGTTCGAAGTCGATGCCCGCTCCGAACGAGGGGAGACCTGTGTTTTTGTGGCATTGCGTGACAGGATCCTGGGGATTGTATCTTTTGCCGATCAGCCGCGGGAATCCGCGCTGACGGCGGTCAAAACGCTTAAACAGATGGGACTGAAACTCATGATGATTACAGGAGACCATCCGGCGACCGCGCAGGCCGTCGGCCGGTCTCTGGGTATAGCTCATATCATGGCCGGTGTTTTGCCCGGTGACAAAGCGAAGACCATCCAAGGCCTTCAGGCACAGGGTCAGGTGGTGGCCATGGTTGGAGACGGAATCAACGATGCTCCGGCCCTTGCTGCAGCCGATATCGGCATCGCCTTAGGCGCCGGGACCGATGTGGCCATGGAGACCAGCGACATTACACTGATCCGGAATGATCTGGATATGGTTCCTGCGGCAATCCGATTATCCCTGAATACCTTGAAAGTCATCCGTCAGAACCTGTTCTGGGCGTTTATTTATAATATTGTGGGGATTCCCATTGCGGCAGGTGTTCTCTATCCCTTTGGGGAGATACTTCTCAACCCGGAATTTGCCGCAGCGGCCATGGCCTTGAGTTCGGTTTCCGTCGTGACCAACTCCCTGCGTCTCAGGCGGTTTCCGGTTTAATAAGAAAAGCTTTCCCTTGACTTATCATGGGCAAAAAACTAAATTGAAAGTCATATTGGACATATAAAGGTGGGTTTTCCCTCAGCGTGCATCGTGGCTGAAAAGGTTTTCAAACGAAACTTACAATAAGGAGGCGTATGATGAGTGACGGTCGATTGGATGCGTTGAAACGCGCACTGAAAATGGAAGAGGACGGGAAGAAATTCTACGAAAAATGTCTGCGGGAGACTAAAAACGACACCGGTCGCTGGATGTTCGAGTTCCTGATCCGGGCCGAAGAGTCTCATATAAGAAAATTCAATGAGTTGTACAAAACCCTGGAGAGTTCGGGTAACTGGCCAAAGCAGGAGGCCTCCGAAGCCCGCGATGTGCCGGTCAATATCTTTGCCGAGGCGCTGGTAAAAAGCAAGGATAAGGAAGCCGGGACCGCCGATGACATTGAGGCCATCAAAACAGCGGCCGGGTTTGAGGAAGACGGGATCAAGTATTACCAGTCGCTGGCGGCGGGCGCGACGGATCCCATGGAAAAGAAGTTTTATATGCTTTTGGTAAATGAAGAGACGGAACATTTTCTCAGCCTGATGGATTCCCTGGCTTTCATGGAAAATCCCCAGCTTTATTACCATCAGAAGGAAATGACGCGGGGACACTGGTAAGGTAAATTCGAACACGGCATATTTGTCCTTTTTTCAGCGCCCTTCGGCTCAACACCGGAGGCGCTGGCATTTTAAAAAGGTTCTTGAATACAAGGGCAGGCGATTCCCGTTCTATTAGTGATTGCCGGAGTTCTCGAGATTATGGTATAGGCAAAGACCTTCTGAATAATAAAAACGTTATATGTGCGAGAAGTCATAAACGGAGGGTTGGGCATGTTCAAATCCGCGATAACCGAAATGTTTGGTGTCAAGTACCCCATCATCTGCGGAGCCATGATGTGGTTGTGTAAACCCAAATTCTGTGCCGCAATTTCCAATGCCGGCGGCATGGGAAATCTCACGGCGGGTAATTATTCAACCGAAGAAGAATTTCGCCATGCCATCCGTGAGACTCGGAAACTGACGGATAAGCCATTCATGGTCAATATAACCTTTGTCCCTTCGTTTCGCGAGTATTACCGTTTACCGTCTCTGAAAGTGACGACGGCACAGCACGACGAGTTCATCCGGGTGTGTATCGAAGAGCAGGTAGCGGGAATCGAGTTTTCCGGGATGCCTCTGGATATCGCATCAGGGATGAAAACCGTTGAGATGCTGAAAAAGGCTAATGTCAAGATATTCCATAAGGTGGGATCGGTGAAACATGCCCTGCATGCTCAGAAAGTGGGTTATGACGGCGTGTATGCGGTGGGGTTTGAAGGCGGCGGCCATCCTCAGAAGGATGATGTGACCACCATGCTGCTCACGCCCCGGGTGGTTGATTCCATAGAGATGCCTGTGATCACCGCAGGCGGTATCGCCAATGGCCGTTCCATGGCGGCGGCCCTGGTACTGGGTGCCCAGGGCGTCATGATGGCCACCCGTTTTATTGCCACACGGGAGTGTGATGTCCATGATAATATCAAGCATGAACTGCTTCGGCGGGGCGAATCCGAGACGACTATTTTTGGCCGTACGGTTGGTTTTCAGGGAAGAGCTTTGCGCTGCAAGCTGATTCAGGATATTGTGGATGTGGAACAGCGCCATGGCGGCCTGCGGGAACTCATTCCCCTTCTTTCCGGACAGAAAATCAAACAGGCCTGGGATGCGGGCGATGTCGATCGGGCACCACTGATGATCGGTCAGTCCATCGGCCTGATCCAGGATATTCCTTCCTGCCAGGAGCTTTTGGACCGCATGGCCAAGGAAGCGGTGCAGCACGTGAAAAAGGTTACAGCCATGATCCAAGCTTAGGTAAGGGGTGTTCTTTATCATGATATTGTGCGGAACCTTTTTCTGGGGGGTGATCCGGAGGTCGGACCGTCACCTCAAGGAGTCATGAAAATGTTAGTCGATTCACATGCCCACCTGGAGATGGAGGATTTTGACGAAGACCGGGAACAGGTCATCGCCAGAGCCCGGGAAGCCGGTGTCAGCCGGATCATTACGGTGGGAATCAATCTCGCCGATTGTCGCCGGGCGGTTGCACTTGCGGAACAATTCGATGGAGTCTATGCTGCCGTCGGGATCCATCCTCACGATGTAAAGGAAATTGATCAGGACACCTACGACCAATTGGGCGCCCTTGCCCGGCAGGAAAAAGTCGTGGCTTATGGGGAAATCGGGCTGGATTTTTTTCGGAATTATGCGCCCCGGGAAATGCAGATCCGGTGTTTCGGGGAGCAACTGGATTTTGCTCAGAGCCTTGATCTGCCTGTAATCATTCACGATCGCCAGGCGCATCGGGAAACTGTGGATATGCTGAAGGGCTGGAAAGGCCGCAAGCGAGGTGTCATTCACTGTTTTTCCGGTGATTACAATCTGGCCCGTCAGTGTCTCGATCTCGGTTTTTTTATCTCCATACCGGGAACGGTCACTTATCCCAAGGCGGAAGAGCTTCGCGAAGTCGTGAAGCGGGTTCCCCTGAGTGATCTGCTGGTTGAAACGGATTGTCCCTTTCTGGCGCCCCAGACATACCGAGGTAAACGGAATGAGCCGGCTTATGTCGTCCAAGTGGTTAAAAAGATTTCAGAAATAAAAGGTATTTCCCTCCTAGAAATCGAGGAGGCAACGACCGGTAATGCCCAGGAGGTTTTTGCTTTACATTAGAGACTCACTGTGTTAGGTCTCCGCCCGAGACGGGTTCTCTGAATTTTCTGTTGTTTCGTAAAAGGGGTGCCGATTTGGCTGAGATAATACCCTTCGAACCTGATCTGGGTAATGCCAGCGTAGGGAGTGGCAAGATACATTGATTGGGTACTACAAAGGCCATGTTCCGGATGTCGGGAGTGGCCTTTTTTGTTGATGGTATGAATCAGGGGTGCTGATCATGATTCAGGGTCGTGGATCCGGGCGGTCAGAAGGCGGAAATATCGTTTTCATTGTCGCCGGAGGACCGCTGACGGATATCCTTTTTCTGCGGCGGAGGATTTTGGAGGCAAATCCTGCGGAGGTGATCTGCGCGGACGGCGGGGCGCGTCATGTGCTGGCGCTGGGCATGATACCCCGGACGGTCATCGGCGATATGGATTCCCTGTCCTCGGAACTCCTGGGTAACCTTCGGGAGTCGGGGTGCCGAATTCTGGAATACCCGGCGCGAAAGGATGAAACGGACACGGAACTGGCCCTCCGGTATGCCCTGGAGTTAAAACCCTTGGAAATTGAGATTTACGGCGCCCTGGGAGGAAGAATCGACCACACGTTGGCCAATATTTCCCTCCTGGTCATGGCTGCACGAAAGGGGATCAAAACAAGGATCGTCGATGCCACGACGGAAATGTTTGTCCTATCCGGAGACTCAGAAATTACAGGAAATCCGGAAGGCATCGTTTCCCTCTTTCCCCTGACGACAGAAGTACACGGCATCACCCTTGAGGGATTTGAGTACCCTTTGCACCAGGCGACGATGGCGATCGGAAAACCCTATGGCATCAGCAACCGTTTACTGGCGGACAGGGGGACCATATACCTCACGTCCGGTCACCTGCTGGTAATTAAATCTCGGCCGGATGAGAAGCCCAAAAGAGGGGGTGGTGAATCATGAAACCTGCCCGGGTTTTGACAATTGCCGGTTCCGACTCCGGGGGCGGCGCGGGTATTCAGGCCGACCTGAAAACGATTACCGTGCTGGGGGGGTTCGGGATGAGTGTCATCACGGCGCTGACGGCTCAGAATACCATGGGGGTGCACGGCATTTTCGATGTGCCGCCGGAATTTGTGGCCAGGCAGTTTGATGCCGTGCTTACGGATATCGGGGTCGACGCCGCCAAGACGGGAATGCTGGCTCAGGAGAATATCCTGCGGGTTGTGATCGATAAGATACGTGAATATCGCATCGAAAAACTGGTTGTGGACCCGGTCATGGTGGCCAAAGGCGGGGCTCTTTTAATTCGGGGGGATGTGATGACCCTCCTGAAAAAAGAACTGATTCCCCTGGCGTTTGTGATTACGCCGAACATTCCCGAAGCGGAAGTGCTGGCGGCAATACCCATTAAAACGCGTGACGATATGCGAGAAGCGGCCAAGCGGATTTTCGCGCTGGGCGCCCGTCATGTCCTTGTCAAAGGGGGGCATCTGGAGGGGGCGGCCCTCGATATCTTTTATGATGGCGTGAGCTTTCAGGAGTTCATGGCGGAACGGATTGACACACCGAATACCCATGGTACGGGATGCACCTTTTCGGCTGCCCTGGCGACGGGAATTGCCCAGGGGAAGAATATTTTGGAAGCGGTGACGCAGGCAAAAGAATACATTACGGAGGCGATTCGCTATGCCTTTCCCCTCGGGTCGGGTCACGGCCCGACGAACCATCTCGCCCCCGTAGCGAGGAAGTGGGGCGCCCTGTAAAGCCTCAGGGCTTTTGGTCGCAATAAAGATTTTGTATGATATTCGTAGAGACATGAAGAGACAGATCAGTGGTCTGTTGGAGGATGTTTATGACACAGCTGGACATGGCACGAAAAGGCATCGTTTCGGAAGAAATGCAGCATTGTGCCGACGTGGAGAAGGTCAGTCCCGAATATATCCGGAGGGGTGTTGAGGACGGGACGATTGTGGTGGTCAGAAACCGGAAACACCAGGGGTGCGCCCCGGTCGCCATCGGACGAGGGCTGAAGACGAAGATCAACGCCAATATCGGGACATCCCAGGATCACCATGATATCGCTCTGGAATTGGAAAAGGTGCGGATTTGTGTCGAAGCCGGCGCCGACGCGGTGATGGATTTATCGACGGGCGGTGATATCCGCGGCATTCGGCGGGCCGTGATGGCTGCTTCGCCCCTGGTGGTGGGAACCGTGCCGATTTATCAGGCCGCCGCCGATACCCTGGCCGGAGGGCGTTCAATCGTGGAGATGACCGGTGATGACCTCTTTCGGGCCATTGAAGAACACGGAGAAAACGGCGTCGATTTCATTACCGTCCATTGCGGCGTGACCAAAAGAAGCATCGGCTGTATTGTGGAAGAAGGCCGTCTGCTGGGGATCGTCAGCCGTGGTGGTTCGATTCTCGCCCGCTGGATTGACTATAATGACTGTGAAAATCCGCTTTATGAAGAATATGACCGCCTTTTGGATATTGCCTATCGCTATGACATGGTTTTAAGTCTTGGGGACGGTTTGCGCCCCGGTTGTATTGCCGATGCAACAGACCGGGGGCAGGTCCAGGAACTGCTTTTGCTGGGAGAACTGACCGAAAAGGCCCGTCAGCGCGGTGTCCAGGTCATGATTGAAGGACCGGGTCACGTGCCGATCGGACAAATTGAGGCGAATATGCTCCTCCAGAAAAGACTTTGTCATGGCGCCCCTTTCTATGTTCTGGGTCCCTTACCGACAGATATTGCTCCCGGCTATGATCACATTACGGCCGCCATCGGCGGAGCCATTGCCGGGGCTGCCGGGGCGGACTTCCTGTGTTATGTGACGCCTTCGGAGCATCTGCGCCTCCCCAATCTGGATGATGTCCGTGAAGGGATTATGGCCTCCAAACTGGCGGCCCATATTGCCGATCTGGCCAAGGGATTGCCCGGGGCTTTTGAACAGGATGCCCAGATGGCCCGTTACCGGAAGGAATTCAATTGGCAGGGGCAGATCGACCTGTCCATCGATCCGGCGCGGACTGCGGCATGGCTTGAGAAAAGCGAGGCGGCCAGGGAAGAGGGTTGCACCATGTGTGGAGAATTGTGTGCCATTAAATTGGGTAAACGCGACAGCCACCGTATGTTCTAATCGATACGCCGGGCTCGACATCTTTGACACGTCGCTCTCCACAGCGGGTTCGGTATGTTAAGATATCATTGATGTGCTAAAGTTTGAAACATACGGGGAAAAAGCCCTTTGACGGAACCGATGTCCAGTCATCAGCCGCCTCCTCGCGAGACGGCAACCCAGATTATCCGGCGCCTGAAAGAAGCGGGTTACGAAGGATTTCTTGTCGGGGGCTGTGTTCGGGATTTGCTTTTAGGGACGGAACCCGAGGATTTTGATATCGTGACCTCCGCCCGGCCCGAGCATGTGCAGGCCCTGTTTTCCAAGACCGTTCCCATCGGTCTGGCCTTTGGAATTATTCTGGTGATTGAGGCGGATCATGCCTTTGAGGTGGCCACCT
>CAZTYA010000041.1:0-10353 GCA_964617255.1 uncultured Syntrophales bacterium | reverse complement strand
TTATAGAACCAGATATAGTTTAACATATACAAGGAGTTACCATGTTCCAGGAAAAACCTAATACCTCGTTCAGCGGGGCAGCGAAATACGTCCTCGACGACGAACTGGCCCAGATTGTCAACATTTCCATGGCCCTCGAAATGCCCCTGCTGCTGAAAGGCGAGCCCGGTACGGGAAAGACCATGCTCGCCCATGCCATTGCGGAAAGTCTGAAGATGCCGCTGTTGGTCCTCAACGTCAAGTCGAGCATGAAACTGCTGGAGGCGCTTTACCAGTACGACACCCTGACCCGGTTGAACGACAGCCGCTTCGGCGATTCAAAGCGGGATGTCAGCAATATCGAGGCCTACATCAAGATGGGGAAAATCGGCCAGGCCTTCACCGCCGATACGAAAACCGTCCTTTTGATCGACGAAATCGACAAAGCTGATACGGACTTCCAGGACGACATGCTGGACGTTCTCGATCAGATGCAGTTCGATATCATTGAAATCGATAAAACGATCCGGGCCAAACACCGGCCGGTTATCGTCATCACCTCCAACGCCAAGAAGGATCTCTCGGACCCCTTCCTGGGACGGTGCAACTTCCATCACATCGCCTTTCCGGACGCGGAAATGATGCGCCGCATCCTGACGGTCCATTTCCCGGACCAGAGTACGGAGGTCCTGAACGCCTGTATCGAAAGCTTCTACCGGCTGCGGGACATCCGGGGGGTGGAAAAGAAACCGGCGACCCGGGAATTGATCAACTGGATCCGGGCTCTGAAAGCGGACCCGGATTTCAAACCCAAGATGCTGGCGAAGGGCGTTCCCTACCTGGGAGTCCTGTTCAAGAAAAGCGGCGACATGAGCATCGTGTCCCAGTCGCTCAATCGCCTGCGGTTCTAGGTGACCGGTTGTGTTTGTTCAGTTTTTCTATACTCTCCGCGAGCGGGGCATCCCGATCACTCCGACGTCTTTTCTGCGCCTGCAGATGGCCATGCGGATGGGACTCATCACCTCCATCGAGGATTTCTACACTGCCGCCCGCTCGATTCTCATCAAGAGCGAACGTTACTTCGATCTCTATGACCAGGTCTTTGCCAACCATTTCAAGGGTGTACCCCTGGTGGATCCGCAGGAGGTCGAACTGACGGAAGTGGCCCGGGAGCTCCTTCGGGAATGGCTGAAGAACCCGTCAGAGATCGCCGCGGCCCTGGGGATTGATGAAAAAAAACTCAAAAAGATGACTCCGGAAGAACTCCTTCAGTATTTTATGGAACGGCTCAAGGATCAGACGGAGGAACACCACGGGGGCAACAAGTGGATCGGCACGGGCGGCACCTCCCCGGTGGGTCATTCGGGTTACCACCCCGGCGGTATGCGGGTCGGCGGCGTCTCCCGGAGCAAGTCGGCGATCAAGGTCGCCATGGAGCGGCGCTACCGCGATTATTCACTCGACGGTCCCATCACGGAAGCCCAGATGGGGGAAGCCCTCAAGCGTCTCCGCCGGATGGTCCCCCATGGTCCCAAGGACGTGGTCAATGTCGATAAAACGATCTACGAAACGATGCGCAACGCCGGAGAAGTGGAGATCGTCTTCGACCGGCGTCTGACGGACCGCCTGAAAATCATCCTGATGATCGACAACGGCGGCTGGTCCATGGACCCGTACATCGACATCGTCCAGACCCTCTTCAACTACGCCCGGTCCCAGTTCAAGGATTTGAAGATTTACTATTTCCACAACTCGATCTATACTTACATCTGGTCGGACCCGCACCGCCGGTACAAGCCGGAGCCGGTGGATGAATTCATCCGGAAGGACCCGGACACGCGGCTGATCATCGTTGGGGATGCCAGCATGGCCCCGTCGGAACTCATGCACAGAAACGGCGCCATTTACTTTGACCAGCGCGAGACGGTGCCCAGTATTGACCGCCTGAAATTTCTGGCATCGATGTTTCGTCACGCGGTGTGGCTCAATCCGCAGGCGGAAGAGGAATGGCACTACACCTGGACCATCGGCGTCATCGAACAGATCTTTCCCATGTTCGAATTGAGCCTGGACGGTCTGGAAAAAGCGGTTAAGCATCTCATGGCGCGTAACTGAATGGTCGCGTTTTAAACCTTCCGCCCTATCCCGAAAACAGGCCATAGCACCCCTGCTTCCGTCGCGTACAGGATTTGGCTTTACAAATTTACGCATCTATAACAGTTTTGCATGGGCCAGGAATTAGCAAGATGTACCGGTTCCTACTGACTGCCGTGATCCTCCTCTGGGGAGGAATCCTCCCCTCAAGCGCCGGAGCTGAAACCTTCCTCAGCAGGCAGACGGAGCACTTTATTCTCACCTTTACCGCTCAGGATGAAAAAATCGCGGCACGTCTGATTCATGAAATCGAAAAGATCCGTCAAGCGATCATCCGTGACACGGGCCATGATTTCCCGGGGAAAACCGTCGTCTTGATAGCCCCCACCATTGAATCCTTCCAGAAGCTCCAACCCGCAGGAGCGCGAATTCCTCTGTGGGCTGCCGGCGTTGCCTATCCGGAGCAAAACCTGATAATCCTGCGCTCCCCCTTTTCCGTAAAGACCGGCCATCCGGATATCGTCGAAACCTTTGCGCACGAGTTCAGTCACATCGCCTTGGGGCAAACTTTACCGGGACAAACGGGGCCTTTATGGCTTGCCGAGGGTCTTGCGATGTACCAGGCGCGGGAATGGGATTTTTCCCGTACGGCGGTGTTGGTGCGGGGCGTTCTGACAGGTCGCCTGATCCCGCTGCGGCAATTGACGTCCGCGTTCCCCTCCGAAAACGAGCGGGCGCAACTGGCTTACGCGGAGAGTTTCATGTTCATCTCCTTTTTAATTAATCGTATCGGGCGGGACGCCTTTCACCGCTTTCTCCTGGACTACAGCCTTCATGGCGACACCGAAGGCGCGCTCCGCCGGGCGACAGGACTTTCTCTGGCAGCACTGGAAGCGAATTGGCTTTTATATCTGAAAATGCGCATCTCCTGGTTCCCCATTGTCACCAGCGCGACGACCCTGTGGTTTGTGGCCGCCGTGATTTTCATCGCAGGATATATCAGAAAACGGAAACAAGGATTGACAACCCTCCGGCGCTGGGAAGAAGAAGAGAACACGAATGCCGGAATAAACAAAGGTGAGGTTAATCATGGGATTTAAGTGCGGCATCATTGGTCTGCCCAACGTCGGCAAATCGACGATCTTTAATGCGTTGACGGCGGCCTGTGCGGAAGTGGCCAACTACCCCTTCTGCACCATCGAGCCCAACATCGGCATGGTCCCCGTTCCGGACCCGCGGCTGACGGCTCTCGCCAAGTTGATCCAGCCACAGAAAGTCACCCCGACAGCCGTCGAATTTGTCGATATCGCCGGTCTTGTCAAAGGCGCCAGCCGGGGTGAGGGACTCGGCAACAAATTTCTGGGACATATCCGCGAGGTGGACGCGGTGGTACACATTGTCCGCTGTTTTGAAAACCCCAATGTGGTCCATGTGGACGGCGCCGTCGACCCCCTGCGGGACCTGGACATCGTTCAGATGGAATTGATTCTCGCCGATCTCGAAACCATCGAAAAACGGATCGAAAAAGTGGAAAAACTCGCCAAAGTAGGGGATAAAGACGCCAGAAAAACTCTGGAACTATACCACCAAATCCACGAAGGATTGGGGAAGGGCGTTCCAGTAAGCGCCATGCCCAGACAAGAAGATTGGGATGCGTGCCTGCAGGATCTACATTTACTGACGGCAAAAAAGATGTTGATCGTCGCCAATATCAGCGAGGCGATCCTGAAGACGGACGGGGACCTGTTTCGCAGGCTGGAGGAAAAAGCGGCTTCGGAAGGAAATGGCGTCATCGCCATCTGCGGCGATCTGGAGGCGGAAATTACCGAATTGCCTCCGGAAGAGCGGACTGAATATCTCAGGGATATGGGACTCCAAGAATCGGGATTGGAAAAACTCATCCATGCCGGGTACAAACTCCTGGATTTGATTACCTTTTACACCACCGTCGGTCCCGAACTGCGCGCTTGGACGATTCCTCAGGGGACCAAAGCCCCCAAAGCCGCCGGAAAAATTCATACCGACATGGAACGGGGGTTTATCCGGGCGGAAATCGTGCATTACGACGATTTCATCCAACTGGGCGGTATGCACGGCGCGAAAGAAAGCGGTCGCGTTCACGCCGAGGGCAGGGATTACACCATTCAGGATGGCGATATCGCCCATTTTAGATTCAACGTTTGACGTGGGACAAAGAATCGGGAAAGCGAATCTGTTGGTTTTAAAATAAAAAAGGTGGATGGCAAAAGGGGGGAACCAAAAAACCATCCACCTATATGTAAACTGAAAGGGCTTTTGGGGTGGATCCCTTTCAGGTTGTCCCCAGGGGGGTGGTGGACGGAAAGGAGAGTTAAACCGTCCACCTGTTATATTCAGTTAATCATTCTTTATCCCGGGAGAAGGAGGCTGCTCCCGGTTCCGGCACGCTCATCGAGCTTTTTTCGCGATTTGTTAATTGTATGATGTATTAAATATAGCAATCTAAGTGCCAAACAAGATACCGCTTTGACAATTCTGGCTGCCACCCGGGATAATCAAAAAGAGAATACTATAATATCAATGAAATACACACTCCATCCCCTGATAAATCCTCTTAAGGGATGGTATACTGAGTTCCCAGAAAGAAAACCTGTTTTCACGAACCGGAACCATTGTGTGCGATATTCGAACGCCACAATCGCCTGATACGCCTGTTTGAGGGTATTTGCGCCAAAGACAGGTTTGTGCATAATCCGCACAGAGTGCGATTCACGCACAATTCCGAAGAAAAAATCAGGGCACCTGATTTTGCAACCGCTTTTGTTCGCGGATCAACTTATAACGGGAAATCCCCAGCAGTTTGGCCGCCTGGGTTTGATTCCCCCGCGCTTTACTCAAAGCGCGGGCGATGATCTTTGACTTGATATCATTGGTTATTTTTTCTGTCACCGCATCATAATCCGATACTTCGATATCCTCGGGTGAAAACAACTCAATTTGGGACAGGGGTGGGAACAGATTCCTGCTCTTGTTCTGATCTGCGCTGGCCCTCAATTCCGCCGGCAGATTTTCGGGTTTGATCAGTGAATTGGGATTCTGGAGAATCATGACCCGCTCCATCAGATTCTTCAGTTCTCGAACATTACCGGGCCAGGCATAGGACAACAGCACAGCCTCGGCATCCTTACTGAATCCACGAACCCGCTTCTGGAATTTGTTATTAAATTCATCAACATAGAACTGAGCCAGCAAAAGGATATCGTCCCCGCGCTCCCGGAGGGACGGCATACGGATCGGCACAACGCTGATGCGGTAGTACAGATCCTCCCGAAACGTCCCCTCCGAAACCATACGCGCCAGATCCCGGTTCGTCGAAAAGATAAAGCGTATATCGATGGGGATGTTGTCCGTTCCACCAAGTCTGCGAATATATCCGTCTTCCAGCATGCGGAGAAACTTCGCCTGGAGGTGGATGCTCATTTCGCCGATTTCATCAAGAAGGAGGGTTCCGCCGCTGGCCGCCTCCAGCAACCCCGTTTTTCTCTTTTTCGCATCCGTAAAGGCCCCGGCTTCATAACCGAACAACTCGCTTTCCAGGAGGGTCCCCGGAATGGCCGCGCAATTGATATCTATAAACCGCTTATCGCTGCGTTTACTCTGTTTGTGTAAAGCCCGGGCGATCAGTTCCTTCCCCGTTCCGCTTTCCCCTTGGATCAGAACGCTGGTATCATGGCCCGCGATTTCCTCGATAATATGGAACACCTGCAGCATCTTTTCGGACTGACCGAGAATGTTGTGGAAGCCCAGAAGGATATTCTCCCGTTCCTTCAGTTTTTCCACTTCGGTTTTGAGGGATTGCGCTTCCAGTGAAAGCATGGAGTGCATGATGGCATTATCGTAGGACGTCGCCGCGTCCTGCGTCAGAATATCCAGCACCTGAATCTGGTCCGGCAAGTAGGAGCCGGTTTTTTTGGCCAGATAAAGCACGCCGCGGAATTTATCCTTGACGCTGAACGGCAAGGCAATCTCCGACGCAAAACCCGGGAAAATCGGCGTGAGATCCGCAGCGGCATGTTGTTGAGTGGTGATGCGGTTAGATGACAAGGCAACCTTGATGATGCTTCTTTCCACCTGCTGCGTATAGGCTTTGCTTTCATCGATAACGATTTCGTCGCCGAGAGTGACCAGACTCCGGTTTTTCTCGACATCCAGGAAATAGACCATGACCTTGTCACAATGTGTAATCTCCAGGGAACTGCGCGTCAGGATATTCAGGATGTTGTTATCCAGAGCATGGCGGGCATTCATTTCCGAAACAGCTTTCTGCAAGACCAGCAACTGCCTTATTTTCTCGGCGTTGGCCTCGAAAAGGCGGGCATTGTGAATGATAATGCCCATCTGGTTGGCAAAGGTCAGAAAAAGATTGATTTCTTCCGGATAGAATTTCGTCGTCTCCTGACAGGAGGCGGCCATGGTCCCGATGATTTCATCGCCGATTTTAAGCGGTGCGCAGATCATGGAACCACTGCTGTAAACTTTTGCCAGCATGCGGTCCGTTTCGGTGATACGACCGTCCGATGCAGCATCCTCAATCGCCATCGGCGCACCCGATGTGGCCACTTTTGCGGCAATGCAATCATGCATTTGGACATCGATCGCCACCGAAAAAGCCCTTTCCGCCTCCTCGGGGCTGTAATTCTTTACAACCTGCGTTTCAAGAAACTGTTTGGATTCATCGAACAGACGGATGTTACCGATACGGAAGCCAAGCGTATCCACCACTTCGTCCAGAATTTTTTTCAGGATCTCGTTCAGGCTTCTCGACTCGGTAACGAAGGTACTGATGCGAAAAATACTCTGCAGGAGTTTGTCCTTGTCAAGCATAGGAACGTTCACAACGGCCTCTTGTTGTTTTTCGTCTTCCATTGTTTCTTTCCCGGTACGAGTCTTGAGTATTCCTGTTACGTCATCATCCCCGGTCGTATGCCAGAAATTGCATGGAAAAAACAGCCCGCCCCTGGGTGGCGGACCGGAGATCCGTTGAATATCCGAAAAGGGATTTCAGGGGAACACGGCAGCGAATTTCGCTCACGTGGCCTTTCCGGGCGATGGACTGCACTTCACCATGACGGGCGTTGATATCCCCGATGACATCGCCCATAAAGTCTGCCGGTGTCACGATATCGACCATCATGATGGGTTCCAGCAACACGGGATCGGCCTGGGTGCAACCGTCCTTGAAGGCTGTCGCCGCAGCGACCTTATAACCCATGTGCGTCGACTCCCCCTCCCGCACCGAGCCGCCGACAATTTCCACCCTGACATCGACAACTGGGTAACCGCCCACAACACCACTGGAAGCGGCTTCCTGAATCCCGGCTTCAATCATTTCTCGATATTCGTCCGGCAGAACCAACTTATCGACTTTCCAGACAATCTCGATCCCATGGCCACGCCCTAACGGTTCCAGAAGCAACCGCACATGACCGAAATGCTTCTTGTCGCCCAGTTCCCGTTCGAACCGGCCCTCCACCTCAACCTTTTTCTGGATCGTCTCGCGATACACCACGCGGGGGCGCCCCACATTAACATGGGTATTGAACTCCCGGATCAACCGGTCCAGGAGAATCTCCAGATGGAGTTCACCCATACCGGAAATGATCGTCTGGGCCGTATCGTCGTCGTACTTGACGCGAAGGGTCGGATCTTCCTCCAGGAGTTTCGTCAGAGCAACGGACAACTTTTCCTGGTCCGCCGGTGTCTTGGCCTCGATCGCCTGGCTGATGACCGGTTCATAAAATTCGATCTTTTCCAGAACGATGGGATGGGCTTCATCACACAGGGTGTCTCCGGTTGTGGTTTCTTTCAATCCCATGACGGCAACGATATCCCCGGCGGCGGCCTGATCGATCCGTTCACGCTTATTGGCGTGCATTTTCAATATGCGAGACAGTTTTTCTTTTTTCTTTTTGATGACGTTATAGAGGTCTTCGTTCACCTGGATGCGCCCGGCGTAAATCCGGAGAAAAGTCAGTTTCCGCCCCTCATCCATCATCACCTTGAAAGCCAGGGCCGTCAAGGGTTCCTTTTCGCTGCTGAGGCGGCATTCTTCCTCGCCGGTCAAGGGATGATGCCCCTTGACGGGGGGCACATCTTCCGGTGATGGCAGATAATGAACCACCGCATCGAGCACGGGTTGAATGCCCTTATTGCGCAGGGCGGCGCCGCACAAAACCGGTACGATCTTAAGGGTCAGCGTTCCCTTGCGGATCGCCTCCACGATTTCCGGCTCCGTCAGATCTTCTCCTGCGAGATAACGATCGGCAACATCATCGTCCACTTCCGCCAGTGCCTCGATCATCACCTCTCGATAATGTTCCACCTCGGCTTTCAAATCGTCTGGCAAATCCGATACATCATAGGAGGCACCCAGGGTCTGGTCGTCCCAGCGCAGCACCTTTCTGGCGACGAGGTCAACGGCCCCTGCGAAGCGCTCTTCCGCCCCCAGGGGAATTTGAACAGCCAGGGGGGCAGAATGAAAACGCTCCCGCATCATGGCGATGGCACCCCAATAGTCGGCGCCGACGCGGTCCATTTTGTTGATAAAGGCCACTTTGGGCACACCGTATTTGTCCGCCTGATGCCAGACCGTTTCCGACTGAGGTTCGACACCGCCTACAGCACAAAACACAACCACAGCGCCGTCCAGGACCCGGAGACTCCGTTCCACCTCCATGGTGAAATCGACATGACCCGGTGTATCGATCAGGTGGATTTCGTGCTGATTCCAATCGCAACTGGTCACTGCGGACATGATCGTAATGCCCCGCTCCTGCTCCTGGGGCATCCAGTCCATGACGGCCTCGCCGTCATGGACCTCTCCCATCTTGTAGGACTTGCCGGTATAATAAAGAATCCGCTCGGTAACGGTGGTCTTTCCTGCGTCGATATGGGCGATAATGCCGATGTTTCGGATTTTAGAAAGTCGTGATTTGGGAGCCATTTTTACCTCTTTCGGGAACAGCGTTTAGATATTCCTGGCCCCTTCAACAATCAGGTCTTTGTCCAGGCGAAAGGTCCCCTCGGTGCTGACATGTCCCTTGATGGAGGCAATCGGCTTGTCATCCACGTAGATTCTGACGCCACGAATTGCCTGGATATTTCGGATCAGCGTATTGGTCAAAGAATAAATGGTCGCGATTTCGCTGGTCGTTCCGCCGGGATGATTCTTAATAAACTCGCTGCCGAAGTTAACCTGAGCGATCTTGTCGGCGCCGATTTTCACACCCTTGAAGCCGGTTTTCTCGGGAAAAGTATTGATGTGACCCGACTTGCTGCCGTCGATCAAAGCTTTTACCAATCTTTTCGCCTGAGCTTCGGCGTTCTTTTCTTTAATAACGAAGCGTTTCTCCGGCACCAGGAAAAGTTCATTCTTGTCGGAATAATAAAGAACGACCTCCAGCTTTTCCTTTTTGGCCAACGCGCCATCCGTTCCACCCACGGGGGGATAAACCATATTGAAAATGGAAACGAAGAAGAAAACCAGAAAGCCGAAAACGGCCACGCCGATTGCGGATATAATCGCGATGCGTTTACCTTTTTTCATCTTTCTAATCTTTGTTTCCGCAGTCCTGCGCTCTTTCTTCGTCGCCATTTCACGAACACACCTCCCCTCTGAAACGGAAAAGTAAGTTAGGGTATTTTACCCATGCTGTCAAGCAAAGAAGCGGTCGTGGCTCTGACTTTACCAACCAAGGATAAGGCGTTTACACCTGGCGAAGATATCGACTGGCAACGAGCAACTCATAAAAATATAACTAATTATATTTATTATAATATATTACGATCCAACCGCCACAAACCAGCCCTTTTGGCTGCCGTCACAGCCATTTGAAAATCTTGGCGGCTGATCCGCCGGTTGATCAATGCATCCCCTGAAGCCCGACCCGCCGGATGGTACTGGGCCATGACATTGACATAGGTAGCCGACGATATCTCCACTGCCAGGAAGCGCATAACATCCTCGGTACCGGCAATGCCCCCCGGCAAGACGAGATGTCGGACAAGCAGTCCCCGACGGGCAATACCGTCCGGGTCGATGATGAGATCCCCCACCTGGCGATGCATCTCACGGATTGCGGCACAAACGCGTTCCCGATAGTCGGGGACCTGACAGAACCAGTCTCCCCAGCGGTTATCCCAGAATTTGAAATCAGGCATATAGATATCCACAATGCCTTCAAGCAGCTGCAGCGTTTCAACCGCGTCGTAACCGCCGGTATTGTAGATGAGCGGAACGGT
>CAZTYA010000040.1:0-10416 GCA_964617255.1 uncultured Syntrophales bacterium | reverse complement strand
GAACCGTTATCGATACCTGCCGGAAGAAGCCTTGCGAATTGTCGCCCGCCGAACGGGGCGGAGTCTGGTCGATGTCTATGGCGTGGCAACCTTCTATAAGGCCTTCAGCCTGAAGCCGCGGGGGAAACATTCGATTTGCGCGTGTCTGGGGACGGCCTGCCATGTCCGGGGCGCTCAGGGCATCGCCGAGGAATTCACGCGGATCCTCGATATCACGCCGGGAGAAACCACGCCCGACCGTGAAGTTACCTTCGAGACGGTGAACTGTCTCGGGGCCTGCGCCCTGGGGCCGACCGTCACCGTGGACGGACATTATTTCCCCCACGTGACCAAGAGTCAGGTAAAAGAGATCATCAAGACAACCAAAGACGGCGCGGGAACAAGCGACGCGGCAGGGGATCGCCGGATATTCCCCCTCTCGGTGTCCTGTCCCGCCTGCAAAAAAAGCCTCATCGATCACGATCATTGCCTCGACGGCCATCCGTCCATCAGATGCGATGTCTCCTGTGACGGGAAAAAAGGCTGGCTCCGTCTGTCTGCTCTTTACGGCAGCCACACCGTCGCCGCAGAGCACGAAATCCCGTTAAACGAGTTATCCCGTCTCTCTTGCCCGCACTGCCAGCAGGAGCTGCCGTGTTATTCCCATTGCCCGGAATGCGGCGCTCCCATGGCGGCTCTGTTTATCCGCGCCGGCTGCGCCCGCGAGGTTTGTACGCGCCGGGGGTGTCGCGGCCATATGCTGAATCTGGATCAAACCAATATGTCCTAAGACTGATGAAGGGAATATGCGGATGAAAACTTTTCAGAGTGTAACTGAATTCAAGGCGTATCGTGAATCGATTCTGGCCGGGAAGAAAACCGGGAAACCCTGCCTCGTCATCTGCGGCGGCACCGGCGGCCAGGCCAGCGGCGCGAACGATTTGATCCGGGTCATCAAACGTCAGATCCTGGAGCAGAACCTGCATGACAAGCTCTCCCTGCGCATCACGGGCTGCCTGGGGTTCTGCGAAATGGACCCGTTCATCATCGTCGAGCCGGGCAACAATCTGTATCCGAAACTTAAGATGGACGACGTGCCGAGGATCATCGCCGCGGCCGTGAAGGGAGACGTCATCGAAGAGCTCCTCTACCGGGAGCCCGGTTCCAGCGTCGCGCGCACCACCCAGCGGGAGATTCCGTTTTTTCAAGGGCAGACCCGGATTGTCCTCGGACAGAATCAGCATATAGATCCCATACGGATCGGCGATTATCTGAAAATGGGAGGGTATGCGGCGCTGGAAAAGGCCTTGGAAAAGCCGGACCGGGGATGGATTGTCGATGAAATCCTGAAATCCAATCTCCGGGGACGCGGCGGCGCCGGATTCCTGACGGGAAGAAAATGGGAAATGGCGCGGAAAGTAAATGCACAAAACGGCGCCGGCCGGAAATACGTCATCTGCAACGCCGACGAGGGCGATCCCGGCGCCTACATGGACCGGAGCATGCTGGAGGGCAACCCTCATGCCATCATCGAGGGGATGCTCATCGCGGCCCTTGCCATGAAGGCGAGCCACGGCATCATCTACGTGCGTACCGAATATCCCCTGGCCATCAAACACGCGACCATCGCCATTCGGGAGGCCGCCCATCTGGGGCTGCTGGGCGGGAATATTCTGGGGCAGGGCTTTGATTTCGAGATAGATATTTTCCACGGAGCGGGGGCATTCGTCTGCGGAGAGGAAACGGCCTTGATCAAATCCATCGAGGGGCAAATGGGCGAGCCACGCCAGCGTCCTCCCTACCCCATCGACAAGGGCCTTTTCGGCTGCCCCACCTGCATCAACAATGTCGAGACACTGGCGAATGTCCCCTACATCATCAATCACGGCGCCGACGCCTACGCAAAAATCGGCACGGAAAACAACTCCGGGACGAAGATATTCTCTCTGGTCGGCAAGATCAAGAACACCGGGCTTGTGGAGGTTCCCCTGGGAACCACGATCGGCAAAGTTGTCCATGAAATCGGCGGAGGGCCCGTCGGCGCGGCGAAGATCAAGGCCATTCAGACGGGCGGACCTTCCGGTGGCTGCATCCCCGCTTCCATGTTCGACCTGCGCATCGACTACGACAGTCTGGCGAAGGTGGGTTCCATCATGGGCTCCGGCGGGATGATCGTCATGGACGACAACACCTGCATGGTGGATGTGGCCAAATATTTCATGCATTTTCTCAAAGACGAATCGTGCGGGAAATGCTTCACCTGCCGCAAGGGAACGCAGCGCCTGCACGAGATCCTCGAGGACATCACCCTCGGAAAGGGCACGCCGGAACATCTCGTCCTTTTGGAGGAGGTGGCCCAGACTGTCAAGGACACCACCATGTGCGGTCTCGGCCAGACGGCCTCCAACCCCGTTCTGAGCACGCTCAAATATTTCCATAAAGAATACGAACGGCACATCATCGACAAGCGGTGCGACTCCTTTGTCTGCAAGCAACTGACGGGCGCGCCCTGCCAGGCCGCGTGTCCCGTGGACACGGAGCCGTGGCGCTACGTCGCCATGATCGAAAAAGGAGATTACGAAGAGGCCTACCGGGTCATCCGCTCCGCCAATCCCTTCCCGGCCGTCAGCGCCCGGGTCTGCGACCGCAAGTGCGAAAGCCGCTGCACCCTCGGGACGAGCGGCGGGGAGGCCGTCGCCATCCGGCCCTTGAAGCGCTTCGTGACCGACCGGGTCAATCCATCGGCATACCGGCCCGTCCTCGGTAAAAAGAAGAAGCAGAAGGTCGCCGTCATCGGCGCCGGGCCGGCAGGGATCACCGCGGCCCATCGCCTTTCGCTTTTGGGATACGGCGTGACGATTTTCGAGGCGGAAGACCGACCGGGCGGCATGCTCGCCTGCTCACTCCCCGCCTACCGGCTGCCCCGGGACATCGTGGAGAAGGAAATCAAGACGCTCCTGAACCGGCGCATTGCCGTCGAATACGGCCGCGTCCTGGGGAAGGATCTGAGCATCCACGACCTGTTCGTTGAGCATAAGTACGACGCCGTATTTCTGGCCTTCGGAGCCCATGAAAGCATGCGCCTCGATCTGGCCCATGAGGACGTCGGCGGCATTTATCCTTCCATCCGGTTCCTGAAGGCCTTCAACATGAGGGGCGAAGAGCTCGCCCAGGGCCACGTGGGCGTCATCGGCGGCGGGAATTCCGCGGTGGACGCGGCGCGCGTCGCGTTGCGCCAGAAAGACGTCACGAGCGTATCCCTCTTCTACCGGCGGACTCGAGAAGAGATGCCCGCCTACGAAGAGGAAGTCGAGGCGGCCCTGGAGGAAGGGGTGAGGATCGAGACCCTGATCTCGCCGGTGAAGATCCAGGTCCGTCAGGAGGAGATTGAGGCCGCCCTGCGGGAGGGTGTCGAGCTGGAAACACTCGTGTCGCCCATCAAGATACATTCCAGAAAAGGCCGGCTGGTGGACATCGAGTGCATCCGCAACCGGCTGGGCGAGGTGGACGCCTCGGGAAGGCGGCGACCCGTCCCCATCCCCGGAAGCGAGTTCAGGGTCAAGCTCGACACGCTCATCGTCGCCATCGGCGAAAGGCCCCAAAGCGGGTTTCTCGCCGCCATGGGCCTGGAGATGGAAACCGGCGGGAGAATAAAAGCGGACGTCAGGACCCTCGCCACGAACCTCACCGGGGTTTTCGCGGGCGGCGACCTGGTGACGGGGCCGAACACGGTGATCGACGCAATCGCGGCGGGGAAGAAGGCCGCTGAGAGCATAGACCGGTACCTGCGAAAAGAGCCCCTCCTCAAACCGGCGTCGCCAAAACTGCCCAGGGCCTACATCGAGCCCGCGGACACCGGGGAAGCGGAGGCGGCAGGGGCGGCAAGGGCTGTCAATCCTTCCCTGACGCCCGCGGAAAGGGTCAAGAATTTCCGGGAAGTGGAAATGGCCTTGCCGGAAGACAAAGCCCGGTCGGAATCCCGGCGCTGTCTGCGGTGCGACCTGGCGTTTACCGAGGGAACGATAAACGGCGGATCGGCCGAGGATGGCCATAATGGAAGGAGTGAACAATGATTAACCTTACGATCAACGGGGCGTCCGTATCCATCGAGAAGGGCGCCACCATCCTCGAGGCAGCGCGATTTATGGGCTTTCCCATCCCGACCCTCTGTCACAAAGAAGGGCTGTCTCCCTATGGGGCGTGCCGGCTGTGCGTCGTGGAGATCGGCGAGGCCCCGCGCACCAGGCTTGTCTCCTCCTGTACCTATCCCGTCGAAGAGGGGCTCAAGGTGCGCACCGCCTCGGAGCGGGTGTTGAAGGCCCGCCGCATGATCATCGAGCTGCTCCTGGCTTCGTGCCCGCAGTCCAAAACCATCCAGGATCTCGCGTCGGCCCACAACGTGCGGCGGCAGCGCTTCCGCCAGGAGCATGAGGACTGCATCCTCTGCGGCTTGTGCGTCCGCATGTGCCGGGAGCAGATGATGGCGGGGGCCATCGGATTCCGCGGCCGCGGCGAGAACCGGAGCCTCGGTACGCCCTTCGATGTCCAGTCGGAGGTCTGCCGGCTCTGCGGCGGCTGCATGGAGGTCTGTCCGGCCTGTCAGGCCCGGTGCACCTACAACGAACCGGAAAAGGCGATTTGCGGCGGCTGTGCGAACCTGGGCCCGCCCTGTATCGAGAAGGAGCAGTTCCACGATATGATGTGCTACATGTCGCCCTGCGTGGCCTGCGAAATCAAAAAATAACCGAATCCAGAAAGGAGCATGACAAATGTCTTTTTCGAGAATCAATACCTCCAGCGCAACCCTCACGAAAAACCGGACGGAAGAGTCCATCAACCCGTCGTCGGGCATGTGCGTCACCTGTATCGACGGCTGTATCGGCATGTGCGAGATAGGGAAATCCGCTTACCGCGGCCACGAGGTCATCTATCCCCAGCCCTTCGGCGTGATCACCACGGCGGCGGAGAAAAAATATCCCGTTGACTACTCCCATTTCAACATCATGGGCACGGCGGCCGGCGCATACGGGATCGAGGCCGACAGCGACAAGGCCATCTTCCCGGCCGTCAATCTCGAAGTGGCCATCGGTCATGACCAGGGAATAAAATTCCGTCTCCCCTGGCTCATTTCCGGCATCGGCTCCACCAATATCGCCAAAAACAACTGGGAGGGGCTGGCCATCGGCTCCGCCCTGGCGGGAACGGGGCTCACCATCGGCGAAAACGTGGTCGGCATGGATCCCGAAACGAAATTCAAAGGCGGCAGGATCGTCGATACCGTTGACTTGAAGCGCCGGGTAAAGCTCTATACGGACCATCAGCGGGACGGCTACGGGGCGATCATCGTGCAGGCCAATGTGGAGGACAGCCGCCTGAAGGTTCATGAATACGCCATCGAAAAGCTGGGCGTCCGGTGCGTGGAGCTCAAATGGGGTCAGGGGGCCAAGGACATCGGCGGCGAAGTGAAAATCAAGGATCTCAAGAGGGCCCAGATGCTCAAGGACCGCGGCTACATCGTCCTGCCGGACCCCTATGATCCCAATGTCATCAAGTCCTTCGAACGGGGGGCGTTCAAGGAATTCGAGCGCCATTCCCGGGTCGGTATGGTGACCGAAGAGGGGTTTGCCGCCACCGTGGAGAGGCTGCGCAAGGCCGGGGCGAAATACATCTTCCTCAAGACCGGGGCCTATCGTCCCGTTGATCTGGCCCGGGCCATGGCCTTCGCATCGAAATACCGGCTGGACCTGCTCACCGTGGATGCCGCCGGCGGCGGCACCGGCATGAGCCCGTGGCGGATGATGAACGAGTGGGGCGTCCCGCCGGTGGAGCTGCATACCCTGGTTTATCGATACGCCCGGCAGCTCGCGGAAAAGAAGAAATACCTGCCCGCCATTTCCGTAAACGGGGGTTTTTCGTTCGAGGACCAAATCTTCAAGGCTCTCGCCATGGGCGCACCCTATGTAAAGATGGTGGGGATGGCCCGGGCCCCCATCGCCGCGGCCATGGTGGGAAAGACCATCGGTCAGACCATCGATGCCCTGCAGGTTCCCGTCTATATCGAGCGCTTCGGCAATTCCAAGGACGAGATTTTCGTAACCGCCGGCGAACTGCGCCATCAACTGGGGGATAAGGAATTCGAAAAACTTCCCACCGGCGCCATCGGTCTTTATACGTACTATGAGCGACTGGCCCAGGGGCTTCGCCAGCTCATGGCGGGCAGCAGAAGATTTTCCCTGGAGTACATGTCGCGCAACGATCTGGCCGCCCTCACGCCCGATGCGGCGCGGATCACCGGGATTAATTACATCATGGACGTGGACAGGGACGAGGCCGCTAAAATCCTCGATTTCTAGACAACTCCCATGCCCGTGGTGGGCACGACAAAATCTGAAAATATCCGGCTGCGTGTGGATATTTTCCTGTAAAGGATATAAAAGTCCCTCCGGAGGCTATGGACGGCATCCCGGAGGGGGATCATCCAATCGTTTCGCTATTGTTTATCGTTTCTCCAACAGGGAACATTGCCCTATGATGCAGTTGTTCAGTACCGAAGACGTGGAAAGAAAAATCCTCCTCATCCTCAGGACTCTGAGCGAGAGTCCAGGGCCGCTGGGGTCCCGCATGATTGCCCGCCGGATGAAAGACAGCGGCCTGGATTTGAGCGAGCGGACCGTCCGCTACCATCTCAAGTTCATGGACCAGAAGGGGTTGACAAAGCTTGTCGGACGGCGCAACGGCCGAACGATAACGAATCACGGCATTGATGAACTGTCAAACGCACGCGTGCAGGACAAAGTCAGCCTGTGCAGTTCGCGCATCGACATGCTGGCCTTCAAAACGACTTTCGACATTGTCAAAAAACAGGGAATGGTCCCGGTGAATATTTCGCTGTTTGCGAAAGAGCGATTCAAAGAAGCCCTGGAGGCCATGAGGCCGGTGTTTCAAGACAGGTTGGCCGTCAGCGATCGCATTGCCGTCGCCGAAGGCGGCGAGCGACTGGGAGACGTGACGGTGCCGGATGGCAAGATCGGTTTGGCAACGGTCTGCAGCATCCTGATCAACGGCATTCTTCTGAAAAGCGGAATTCCCATCGATTCCAAATTCGGGGGCGTCCTCCAGGTGAAAAGCGGCTCGCCCCTGCGTTTCGTGGAACTTATCCACTATGCCGGGTCCTCGTTGGACCCTTCCGAAATCTTCATCCGGGGTAAAAAGACCAGCATTAATCAGGTCGTGGAAAAAGGCGAAGGCAAGATACTTGCCAATTTCCGCGAAATACCGGCGGTCAGTGTGACTTGCGTGGCGGATCTCATAGAAGGAATCCGGGAGATCGGTCTGGGCGGGATCCTGGCCGTCGGCGGCATCGGCAATCCCATTTGCGAGACGGCGGTCGGGGTAAACAAAGCGGGAATAATTTTAATCGGCGGATTGAATCCGGTGGCCTGTGCACATGAGCGGGGCATTGATGTCGACAACCTGGCCATGACGACCGTTATGGAATTCCAAGACATGCGGCAGGTTTCGCATTTCTGAGGTGAGCCCTTTCCTTTATCCCACCCCTGCTTCCCCCCGATCCTCCAACCGGGGACGAAGAGGATTCGTTCCAATATGGACATATGACGCCAGAATCGACATTGGCGCCAATCGCACAAGTACCGAAAATTGCATTTCTGTCTTTTCTTTATTGAATCTGATATGGACATTTCGAATTATAATGAAAGCAGATTCCCGGCCGCTTTGTCCCTTCCACCCGGCGGTGAGAAAATGTAAGGCTTTGCCGATCAGTAAAGAGGGCATCGAGACGCGGGACAAGGTGGATCATTGGCGCTGTCGAAACCGAATAAGACAACCATCCCGGCCAAAGGGCCGAAGCCTGCCGGCGGACAAGGCGATGCTTCGCGGGCCAAGCTTCGGGAGCGCGTAAAGGAATTGACCTGCCTCTACGGCATCGCGCAGATTGTCTCGAACCCTGAATCGGCTTTTGAAGGCAAACTTGCCGACATTGTTCGCCTCCTTCCTTCCGCCTGGCAATATCCCAGGCGCGCCTGCGCCCGGGTCGTCATCGACGGGCGGGTCTTTCAGACACCGGAATTCCGGGAAGGGGCCCATCAACAGACCGCCGTCATCCGTATTGCCGGAAAAAACCGCGGCGCGGTGGAAATTCATTACCGGGACGGCCGCGATCTTTTGCATAAGAATCCGTTTCTTCAGGAAGAGAAGATCCTGATTGAAAATATCGCCGAGCGGATCGCCCATCTGATCGAGCAGGAAGAGGACAGAAAGGTCAAAGCCGAACTCGGCAAACAGTTGATCCGGACCGATCGTCTCGCCGCCATCGGCCAGTTGGCCGCCGGCGTGGCCCATGAGCTCAACGAGCCGTTGAATACGATCCTGGGATTTGCCCAGCTCACCCAAAAAACACCCGACCTGCCCGCGCAGACCCGGAAGGATCTGGAAAAAATCGCAGACGCCGCCCTGCACGCCCGCGACATTATCCGGGAACTGTTGATTTTCGCCCGTCAGGGCAAACCCGGCAGCGCCCGGATCGATCTGAACCGGATCATCATGGACGAACTGAATCTGTTCGAGTCGATGTGCGGCAAATCCGGCGTGGAGCTCAGGCGCGTATGCGCTCCGGACCTGCCGGAATTTACGGCCAATAAATCGCAGATCCGCCAGGTCATCTCCAACCTGATCGTCAACGCCCTGCAGGCCATGCCCGAGGGGGGCATCCTCACGTTTCAGACCTCCTTCGACGCGACCTCGGTTCACCTGCTGATCGATGACACGGGGATCGGTATGAACGACGAGATCAAGGAGAGCATCTTCCTGCCCTTCTTTACCACGAAGGATGTGGACCAGGGCACGGGGCTCGGACTTTCGGTGGTGCACGGCATCGTGTCCTCTCATGGCGGGGAGATACGCGTAGAAAGCGAGACGGGGAAAGGGACCCGTTTTTGTGTGACCTTCCCCCGTCGCCGGGAGACCGCCCGGAAGGAGGAACAGCTCTGAAGTCTGCACGAAACGACTGCATCCTGGTCGTGGATGACGCCCCGAACGCCGTGGACATCCTTCAGCGCAATCTCGAGGCGAAAGGCTATCGTGTCTTTACCGCCGCCAACGTTGTGGATGCCTTGAAAATCCTGCAAAGAGCGCCGATCGCCCTGGTCATCACGGACTACAAGATGCCCAGGATCAGTGGCCTGGACCTCGTCCGTCACATTCGGGCGAACTTTCACGAGACCGAGGTGATCATGGTGACCGGCTACGCCTCCGTGAAGGGTGCGGTGGAAGCCGTAAAAATGGGCGCGGAGGAATACCTGCCGAAACCTTTTACCGAGGAGGAACTCTTCGGCGCCGTTAACCGGGCGCTGAACAAACAGGAATTGCGCCGGGTCGTTCAGAAAGGCAAACCGGGCAGGACTGCCGCCGCCCACGGCATCATCGGCAAATCGAAGGCCGTCCGGAAAATGATGGCGGAGATCGAAAAAGCCGCCAGATCCTCGGCAACCGTGCTGATCCTGGGAGAGAGCGGAACTGGAAAGGAATTGGTCGCCCGAGCCATCCATTACAGCGGCAAGCGGGCGTCGGCCCCGTTCGTTCCCGTCAACTGCGGCGCCATACCCGAAAAGCTTCTGGAAAGCGAACTGTTCGGCCATGTCAAAGGCGCTTTCACAGGCGCCAATGAGTCCCGCGCCGGCTTCTTCCAGACGGCCGATGGCGGCACCATCCTGCTGGACGAGGTGAACGAGATGAGCCCCGCCATGCAGGTGAAGCTCCTCCGGGTGCTTCAGGACAAGCAGGTCTGCATGGTAGGCGCCAGAAAGACGCAGCAGATCGATGTCCGCATCATCGCTTCAAGCAACAAGGATCTGAGAGGAGTGGTCAACAACAAGCTTTTCCGTGAAGACCTGTTCTTCCGGCTGAACGTCATTTCGATAACGGTCCCCCCCTTGAGAGAGCGGCCTGAGGACATCGCCCTGCTGATCGCCCATTTTGCCGGGAAGTTTGCGGAAGAAATCGGGAGGCGCGCCCCCGTCTTTACCGATGAAGTACTCCGGACTTTCATGGAGTATGCCTGGCCGGGGAATATCCGGGAACTCGAAAACCTCATGCAGCGCCTGGTCGTCATGACGGACGGACTGAAGATCGAGATTCCCGACCTGCCTTCGGTCATGCGCTTTTCCGTCATGCCGGGGACCGTCCCGTTCCGGTCCCTTGTCGAGGAGGAAGCAGCCTATATCAGGAGAGTCCTGGCAAGCGTCGGCGGCAACAAATCACGGGCGGCGGAAATTCTCAGGATCGACCGGAAGACCATCCGGGACAAACTCAAGGAGAGGATCGGCGAGATGAATAGTATCGATCGAATTGACGGGGGTGACGATTTAGATGAGAATATACGCAAGTAACCGGATATTATTATCATTCGTTTCATTTTGG
>CAZTYA010000039.1:0-10524 GCA_964617255.1 uncultured Syntrophales bacterium | reverse complement strand
CGATGCAAGTTTTGCCGGTCAGCAGGAAACGTTTTTGAATGTACGAGGCGAGGATGCCCTCATCGAGGCCTGTAAAAAGTGCTTTGCTTCTCTTTTCACGGACCGGGCGATATCTTACCGGGTGGATAAGGGTTTTGATCACCTGTCGATTGCCCTCTCTATCGGTGTCCAGAAGATGGTTCGCTCCGACCAGGGTTCTGCAGGCGTTATTTTCTCCATCGATACCGAATCAGGTTTCAAAGAAGCCGTCTTAATTACCGGGTCTTACGGTCTTGGCGAAACAATCGTGCAGGGCATTGTCAATCCTGATGAATTCTATGTCTTTAAGCCGACCCTGAGAAAAGGATTCCGGTCCATCGTCCAGAAGAAACTGGGAGCCAAGGAAATCAAGATGGTCTATTCCGAGCCCGGCAAGGCGAAGGCAACGGAAATCATTCCCGTACCGGAGGCGGATCGACATCAGTTCTGCCTGACGGACGATGAGGTGCTCCGCCTGGCCCAGTGGACGACGATCATTGAAGATCACTATTCCCAGCAGGCAGGGTATTTCAAGCCCATGGATATCGAATGGGGGAAGGACGGCTTTACCCGCGAACTCTTTATCCTGCAGGCGAGACCGGAAACCGTACAGTCCCAGAAAGACGGGAGCGTCCTCGAGAATTACGTCCTGCGTGAAGAGAAAAAACCCATTCTGGTCGGTACAAGCGTCGGCGCCCGGATCGGGGCCGGCCCGGTACACGTCATTGAATCGGTTAAGGAAATCAAGAGCTTCAAAGCCGGAGAGGTACTCGTAACGGAAATGACCGATCCCGACTGGGAACCGATCATGAAAATCGCTGCGGCCATTGTGACCAACCGGGGCGGCCGGACGTGCCATGCTGCCATTATCAGCCGCGAACTGGGCGTTCCCTGCATCGTCGGTACGGAAAACGGTACGGAGGTGCTGAAGAATGTCAAGGATGTGACCGTTTCCTGCGCCGAAGGCGAAGTGGGTAAGATTTATGAAGGTATTCTCAAGTATGATGTCAACCGTGTCAACGTGACGACCCTGAAGCGTCCTGCCACGAAGATCATGATGAACGTGGGCAATCCGGAGAACGCTTTTTCCCTGGCTTCCATTCCCAATGACGGCATCGGTCTGGCAAGGCTGGAGTTTATCATCAGCCATTTCATCAGTGTCCATCCCATGGCCTTGATCCAGTCCGACCGGGTAACCGATGAGGCGGTTCGTGAAGAAATCGACAGGATTACAAGGGGATATGCTGACCGCAAGGAATTCTTCATTGACCGTTTGGCCCAGGGGGTGGCAAAAATCGGTGCGGCATTTTATCCCAATGATGTGATTGTCCGCATGAGCGATTTCAAGAGCAACGAGTACTATAATCTGGTCGGGGGGTCTTTCTTTGAACCCGTCGAGGAAAATCCGATGATTGGTTTCCGGGGCGCTTCCCGTTACTACGATGACCGTTACCGCGATGGTTTCGCCATGGAGTGTGACGCCATGAAGCGGGTCCGGGATATCATGGGTTTAACCAATGTCAAATTGATGATTCCCTTCTGCCGAACCTTGACGGAGGCCAAAAAAGTCGTCAAAACCATGTCCGAAAGAGGTTTGGTTCAGGGGCAAAACGGTCTTGAAATCTACATGATGGTGGAAATCCCAAGCAATGTCATTATGCTGGAGGAATTCGGCAAGATTTTCGACGGCTTCTCCATTGGGTCCAATGACTTGACCCAGTTGACTCTGGGGCTCGACCGCGACTCCGCCGAAGTCGCCCATATCTTTGACGAACGTGATCCGGCCGTTCAGGAACTGATCAAGATGGCCATCAGCAAGGCGCGAAAAATCGGCAAGAAAATCGGCATCTGCGGCCAGGCCCCCAGCGATTATCCGGAAGTGGCGAAGCTGCTAGTCGAATACGGAATCACCAGCATCTCCCTCAATTCCGATACGGTATTGAAAACCACGGCGGAGATTTTAGACACGGAGAGAAAGCTGGGCAGATCGTAGCAGAACATATTGCGACGGTCCTATTCATTGAAATCAGAAAGGCCGGGACGATTGACCCCCGGCCTTTTTTATTTCGATGAAATGATAGAAAAGCTCTGATTATTCCTCTAGTATACCCCCCCGACATCAAAACATTTGAAAAAAATGATGTTTGTGCCATACTGAAACTGTTTCTGTCTGTAAGCGGCCATGTCTCATTTTCCAAAAAAATCAACCATGGGTGGAGGGGAATCATGTCGGACAGCCTGGATGTCATCATCGTCGACGACGAACCTTGGATTTGTGATGTCCTTACGGAAATCGTCAAGCAGTTCTATGCCTGGGGTGAAGTTCTGTCTTTTTCGGACGCGGATGAGGCGATTGCCTATTGCCGGAATCAGCGAACGGGTGTGGCCATATTTATTCTGGACGTTTTCATGGGCAACGAGACGGGTTTTGAATTTCTCGATGCCATTGCCGACCGGTATCCGATGGCTTATGACGATTCGATTATTATAACCGGTAATGCCAGCGACGATATTGTCAACATGTGCATTGCCTCGGATATTACCTACCTGATCGAGAAACCGATCCGACCTTATGCCCTCCAGTTTGCCATACGGGCGATCGTATCAAAATATGTCAAATTTGCCCGTAAGCTGATGGATGATCCGATGTTCGCAGAAAACGTTTCCATTTTCAACTATGATGCGGAATAGGTTTTTGCGAGACCGTAATCAATGACGTAAATGAAGACGCCTTTGACTTCGTATTATATTATCCGAATTATTCACACGTTACTTATAGACAATGAATAGAAAAAGCCGGGAGTTTGCACTCCCGGCTTTGAAAAATCTTAAACTTAAAATCAAACCTTACTTGTCGTCTTCGTCCTCATCACTGTAATAGTGACCCGGTCCCTGAGACCCGGCAGGCACTTCCGAGGCGATGGAGCGGGAAATACCCCGCGACAGCAGATAAAGAATGAAGAACAAAAGAACCATGGATACGATCATGATCAGGATGATGGTCGAGGTCCAGGACTTGGCTTCCTTCTCGATGGTCTGCGCCGCTTTCAATGCCATGGCATTGTAGGCGTCCACATCGATACCCATGCCGATCCAACCGAAACCGCCCGGCAGAGGGTAATCCTTCGTTGTGAATTTAATCGGCGCATAGGCCACGAACTTCGTCCGGCCTCCGAATTTGTAGATTTTCATCCCCGACTGGCCCTGGGCTGCTTCACCGGCGATCTGAGGAAGGTTGGGGTCCATAAACCCAAGCAGGTTCAGGTTCAAAACTTCTTCGCCCTTTTTGCTCAACTCACCGGATGTTTTCTCTTCCAGAGGCGGCACCTGGGTTCCGTCTTCCCGCTGTCCGGCGATATGATAATCGCTGGGGTGGGAGATAACAAAACCACGGTTGTCTACCATGTAGGCGTAGTTACCCGTTGCCGTATCCGCTTCGTAAACCGGTTCGGCCTGGGTGGGGATGATGCGATCCGTGAACTCCGCAAGATGCTTCACATCCAGCGCAAATTCCAAAACGCCGGCAAAGCCGCTCTGGTCAAAAACAGGGGTCGCGAAGCGAATCACACCGGCAAAACGCTTACCCTTGTCAAAGTCCGCCCGACTAACGTACATGCCTGTGACGTTGGAGACATAAACCTCCCCTTTGCTCAAAGACTTTGCCTTGACGAAGTAGTCTTCGGTTTTATACGTCGTGTTGGCCGGATTGGCGACATTAACCAGCTTATCTTTCGAAACCGCTTCTCCATTGACGATCTTGATCAGTTCCATCCCGTTTTTGTCCACCAGGGACATTTCGGGATAGAGCAGGGCGGAAACTTTGACGATATTGCCGTCCGCCTTCGTCCAGATATCTCTTTTGTTTTCGTTTACAAACTGCTTATAGGACTGCTCGGTCTGAGGAAGAATCGTCGCGATCAGAAGATCCTTCTTTCTTTCCGTGAGAAACCCGGCAACCTCATCTGCCACGTTCGTAGCAAGGATCTTGATGCCTTCCTGGGATTTCGGGTCCAGGGCCGTAACTGCCTTTTCCTTTACTGTAACCCCTAATTTAAAAATGCCGTTGGCAATAAGAATGGCCATCAGTGACAAGGGGATTACGATAAGCAGGAAGAAGACTCTTGCTACTGTGAAAAACTGCTTATCTTTTTTGGTATTTGACATTCCCTTTTCCCCCTAACTGTCTTTAGTTAGAATTGAAGTGTTATTATTATCCAACAAACAGAACCTTATAGGGGTTTGCATACAGCAGAACAAGGGAGACGACCAAAGCGTAAATCGCAACGGATTCGGCCATGGCCATACCGACCAGCATGACGGTCATGATTTTGCCCTGCACGCCGGGATTTCTACCGACAGCCTGACAGGCCCCATTCGCTGCATTACCGATACCGGCACCGGCTCCGATGGCACCCAGACCGATTGCCAGACCCGCGCCGACCATGGCTCCAACCGCGAACAAAACCTTCACATACGACTCGCCCGTGGGAAGAGCCTCAGCCGCGAAAACCGCCGGCGACATGACCAACAATGCTGCTGCTGATGTGAATAGAGTGAACAACCCTTTCCAAACTTTCCTTAACATCTTTTTCTCTCCTTTCTTAGAAAGTAAACTATGTAGTTTCTGAATCTCCCATTAGCACAAATGAACACATTGATGAAGGGAAAAGTTGAAACTCGGCGGGGATAACTGCAATCGATATGCCACGGCTGGACATGAAGAAAATATTGTTTATAAGCCTTGGCAATCATTCTTCATTGACTGTCGAGAAGAAAGAATCTTGATGCATCATCACGCAGATTTTTTTAATAATATATTAAACGGGAAATCAAAATTGAACGAAAAGTAAAAAAAAGATTTTTTTAGTTTCACACTACCCGATAACGTATATTTTACTCAGTCGGCCGATTAACCATGATGGTGGTATTAATGAAGGCAATACATTGGGGAATAAGAATATTATCGTTGACAATTTTCCGCTTATCCAAGTAGTATGCTACCAAAGATGAAAAGCCATTAAAATAACGGGCCTGGATTTACCCGATGTTTCCGGTTGTGTTAACATGGTCATCATCGATTCTCAAAGCTTTCCACTGAGGTCATTGCGATGCAGGAAATTCTGACCGGAGTTACCTATCTTGTCGTGTGGTTGATCTGTGAAAGGGTGCTTCAGATCGAGAGCGGGTTGACGAAACTGCTCATTTCGCTGGGATGCGCGGTCGGCGTCTATGTCGCCATTGCCATCAAAGATTATCGGGAGAAAAAAAAACAGGATGAGTCATAGAGGGGATGAGGTGCACAGGATCACCGAAAGTCTTTTTTTATGACACCCGCAGGGAATTGCATGTCGTGGACCCTCTTTCTTAAAAGTTGAGGAAAGGGGGTCTTTTTTGTGTCCTGGCAATCGATGTGATCTCAAATTGGATTCAGCATGATTGAAAGTTACACAAGAAAAAAACATGGATTGCGCATGATCGTCTCCATCTGGATCACGACGGTGATGGTCATCTTTCTGATCATGGTCCTGGCGATCACCATTCACAATAAGATTGAGAAAGACATGATCGGCCAGTCCGGGCGGCAACAGACAGCCATCGCTCAGGAAAAAGCCGAACGGATGGAGGAACTGCTTCAGAACATTGAAAGACGCTTGGTCATACTATCGAAACTTCCCACGGTAAAAAAAGTCCGTCCTGACGATACCATCAAAAGCATCCGGGTCATTTTTAATGATCTGGAGGGCAAGGTGAAGTTTATTGCGCGCTTGGATGAAAAAGGAAGTGTTTTGGCCGTTTATCCCGAAGGGGTGATTGAAGGTCCTTTCGGACGCGGCTTCCAGTATTTTCGCTATTTCGAAGAGATTGAACAAACGGGGAAACCGTATATCAGTGATTTGATAGTGCTGGAGCTGGCCAATAACCAGGGAAAAATGGAGATGGTCAAATCCATCATCATTGGTGTTCCAAAATATAATGATGATTTCCAGTTTTCCGGTGTCATTTTAGCGGCCCTTCCCCTGTCGACACTGACGGACGAGTACTTTAAGAAGGGCGATGACCAGGTTTTGCATGACACCTGGATGCTTGACCAGAACGGTACAATCCTCGTCCACCCCAAGGATACGGAAGCCGGCAGGGATATCAGTGTTCTTGAGCAGGACAAAAGGCCGAGTAAATTTTCCCTTAAGGAAAAAATCTTTAAAGAACAGGCGGGTTACGGCGAATTCGTCCTTCAGGGGAAAGCCCGTGCGGGTGATAAATACGTTGTGGCCTATGCGCCTATTCATTTGAGCCGCGGCGTTTGGTTTCTGGCCGTCACGTCTCCCTATGACGCGATTATTTCCGTTATCAGGCGGGCGTTTATCAATACCATGATGGGGACAGTCGGTTTGATTGTTGTCATCCTCTTTGCCGGTTCCTACATGACTTATGAGAGCAGGAAGAAACTGCAACTTCGAGAGGAATTGAACCGGATTACTGAGCGCAGTGAATGGCAGGAAAAGCTTTTGAGGGAAAAGAAAACCATCGAAGGCATCATCGAAGGATTTCCCATTCCAACATTTGTTATTAATAAAGACCACCAAGTCATCCTCTGGAACCGGGCTTGTACGGAACTGACCGGATACGAAGCCCGGGATATGATCGGTACGAGCAAGCATTATCTGCCGTTTTATGCAGAAAAACGGCCCTTGATTGCGGATATGATCGTCGATCAGGATATTGCGGGGATGGAGCGCTATTACAAAGAGAAACGACTTCGGAAGTCGGAGAAAATCGAAGGGGCGTATGAAGTTCGGGATTTCTTCGAAAACCTCGGGGGCAAGACCAGGCATCTCTATTTTTTGGCGGCTCCTATCTATGATGAAAAAGGTGAAATCATCGAAGCGATCGAAACGCTTCAGGACATATCCAAAGAGATTGCTATGTCCAAAAAGATCAAGGCCTACGCCTATAACCTGCAGGAGGAGCTGGATGCCAACATCCGCCTGCGGGAAGAGGTGGAGTCTCTTTATGCCTATTTGCAGTCCATTATCGACAGTTCCCCGGATCGTCTTTATGAACTGGATCCAGACGGCATGGTCAACTATGTAAGCGGCGACCTGAAGCGGGGCGCCCATCTTGTGTCACCCCAGTTTAAGGGAAAGCACTTTATGGAGTTTGTTGCACCGGAGCATAGAGAATTGACTATGCAAATCTGGATGGGCGTGAAAAAAGGTGTTTTCCAACCCTATGAAATCGAAGCCCGGGCCAAAGACGGCACCAAACGCAATCTTTTGATTACACCAACCCGTGTGAAAGGTACGGACCGGTATTTGTTTGTGCAGCGGGATATCACGGAATTCAAAAATCTGGAGAAGAAGTTCTATGAGAGCCAGAAACTGGCAGCGGTCGGTCAGCTTTCCGCCGGAATTGCCCATGAGGTAAGAAACCCCCTGTCCTCCATCAAGATGAGTCTTCAAATTCTCGAAAAACGTATGAACCCAGAGGGTAATGATCTCAAACGATTCAGGATCGCCCAAAGGGAGGTTGAGCATCTGGAGAATCTGGTCAATGATGTGCTCATTTATGCCAAGCCGATGGCTCCGAAAAAAGAAATGGCCGATCTACAGAGGATCTTGGAACGCTCTCTATCCCTTTGCGAACAGTACATTAAGGAAAAACAGATTCAGGTGAAGACGAACTATGATACGGAATTTCCGCTCCTGGCCATTGATGCGGCTATGGTGGAGCAGGCTTTAATCAACTTGTATCGTAACGCCGTCGACGCCATGGAGGTGGGCGGGACCCTGTCCATCTCCGCCCGTCTGTTAAGCCGGGAGCACCGGGAGGCGCTGATTGAAATCAGGGACGACGGATCCGGTATTGCCGAGGAAGACATGGTACACCTGTTCAATCCCTTTTTTACCAAAAAACAGTATGGAACGGGGCTGGGGCTGACTCAGGTAAAGAAGATCATTGAACTGCATGAAGGGACCATTGATGTGATCAGTGAAAAAGGGAAAGGTACGGAAGTAACAATCACCCTGCCGGTCAGTGAAAATTATTAACGCTCATAAGGATTGTTTTGTACAAGAAAGAAAAGGGAAGGGGAAGATCGTGCTTCCAACCTGGTATGAGAGAGTGATAAAGTCAGGAGAAAACGCATTGACGATTAGCGGAGCCATAGAACCATGATAAAGATCCTGGTGATAGATGACGACCTTTCTATCTGCGAAACGCTGGAGATGTATTTAACCGAAGAGGGTTATACGGTCTATACGGCTAATACGGGAACGGACGGCTTAAACAAGTTCGTCGAAACCAATCCGGATGTCGTCATCCTGGATATTCGCCTCCCCGATATCAGCGGTTTTATGGTTTTGGAAGATCTGCGGGAAGAAAATGAAAATGTCAAGGTCATCATGATTACGGCCCACCACGACATGGAATCAACGATTAATGCCATGAAAGGAGGCGCATTCGACTATATTCACAAACCGATTCATATTGATGAACTGGATATGGCCATCAAGAAGGCCCTCAAAACCCAGGAAATGGAGAAGAAAATCGATGGGTTGCTGATGGAGCCGTCCCGCAGCTTTAAGGTCGGTGATATCATTGGATCGGGTCGTGAGATGCGGGAAATCTTCAAAACAATCGGTGTCGTTTCCCAGAGCCGGACGACGGTCTTAATCCAGGGCGAAAGCGGAACAGGAAAGGAACTCATCGCCAAGGTCATCCACCACAATACGTCGCCCAACGAACCCTACATTGCCGTCAACTGTTCGGCTATTGTCGAAACGCTTTTGGAGTCGGAGTTGTTCGGACATGAGAAGGGATCATTTACAGGAGCGGTCAACCGGAAACTGGGTAAATTCGAGTTGGCCCGTTACGGGACGGTTTTTCTGGATGAAATCAGCGAAATGTCTTTGAATCTCCAGGCAAAACTGCTTCGTGTCCTGCAGGAAATGGAGTTCGAACGGGTCGGCGGTAAGGATCGGGTTAAGGTGAATGCAAGAATTATCACGGCGACCAATAAGGATCTCAAAGCCATGGTCAAGGAGGGTAAATTCAGGGATGATCTCTTCTATCGCTTGAATATCGTGGCGATTTTTATTCCGCCGCTTAGGGATAGGCAAGATGATATTCCGACTCTTGTGGATTACCTGCTTGCGAAGATCAATCGGGACCTCCATAAGAAAGTGATGGGTGTTTCTCAAGAGATGATGGACCTTTTCATGCAATATTCCTGGCCCGGCAATATCCGGGAACTCGAAAACCTGCTGGTGCGGGCGGTGGTGGTCGCCAAAGGGCAGATCCTTGTCAAAAGCGATTTCCCGGACCTCATGGAAAATTATGCCCGGGAAGCGCCATCGACCAAGGCTTACGCTGAAGATCTTCCCCATACCGAAAAAACGATGACCCTGGATCAGATGGAAGAGGTTTATATCAAGAAGGTTCTGGCGGAAAACAGCCATAAAAATAAAGGAGAGATCTGTGAAATCCTGGGTATTTCACGACCGACCCTCGAACGAAAGCTCGAAAAGTACGGGATTGCCTTCGAAAGAGATTAGGGGGTGGTTCCCAGATGAGAGTGACATCCGCCGAATTTGTTAAAAGTGCCGCGAAAGCGGCTCATTACGCACCGGATACCCTGCCTGAAGTGGCCTTTGCCGGACGATCCAACTCCGGCAAATCCACCCTCATCAATACCTTAACCGGTCACCACCGCTTGGCAAAAGCCAGTACCAGCCCCGGGCGGACCCAGCTTATCCAGTTTTTCTTGATCAACAAAACATTTTCCTTTGCCGATCTGCCGGGTTATGGGTATGCGAAAGTGCCCGCCGCCGTCAAGGCTTCCTGGCGTCCCATGATTGAGACCTATTTCCGGGAACGAGGGAATTTGCGTCTGGTCGTCTTGGTTGCCGATATCCGCCGGGACATCAGCGACGACGAGCGGCTCTTGATCGACTGGCTGACTCTGTACGACCGACCGGTCATGCTTGTTCTGTCCAAGATCGATAAACTCTCGCGCAATCAGCAGTTCTTACGGCTAAAACAGATCCGGGCATCCCTGAATGCCCTCCCGACGGAAGCGATCTTTCCCTATTCCGGCCATACCGGTGAAGGAAAAGAAAAAATCTGGTTTCATATCGAGCATATTTTAGAATCAAAAACAAACATTTTACAACAGGTCCGGGACAAATCTGATTTTCTCCATTAAATCCAATTTTATTCTATGACATGCGGGTTGTATTCAGGTATTCACAGGTATTTATATGGTAATAATCCGGTGTTGTCATGTGCGCCTGCATTAACGTAATAGGAAGCTTGCCTGATGAGGGAGCGGTTTTGTGTGCAACCCATTCATGAGGATCCGATTGCCGTCAATGTGCCTTTTCATTCATGCAGACTGCCTAAAAAATTCTTGATTTATTGGATGTTTTATATGAAGGCAAAACATCATTGTCATAAATCCGAAAACAGGTGAAGCGGGAGAGAAGCATGCATTACGTTGTTTGTGTG
>CAZTYA010000038.1:3361-10549 GCA_964617255.1 uncultured Syntrophales bacterium | reverse complement strand
GAACGACAAAACCGATTATCCCTGCTTCGGTCGGACTCATTTGAAGACTCTCCGGAAGGATTTGGCGACGTCAAAAAGCAAAACGAGGGACAGAAAACCGCAGCCGACGGCGACACCGAAAATAACCGGATAGAGAGGCATGCCCAACGTAAGGGACACCTCACCGCTTTCTTTCATATCCAGAGTGTAGATCTGACACTGCCAGGTAAAAATAGAAAACAATACGCATGAAATCAAAGAGATAACACCTTGCAGAAAGGTCTGCAATCTGCCGGGCAGACGTTCCATGAGAATTTCCACGGCAATATGGCTCCGTTCCACGGACGTATAGGCCATGGCAAAGGCAATCGTAAAGGCCCCCAGAAACCCGATCAGTTCGTAGGTGCCGGGAATGGGTTTCCCCCAAAACCGCAGTACGACGTCGGCACATGTCAGGAGCATCATCGCCATGACGGAGATGCCGGAGAGGTAGGCAACCCCCTTGGTTGAACTATGGAGCCATCTTTCGACTTTCAACAGCATCTTTATTCTCGTTTGTTATCTTGAAATCCGGATGGCGGTCAGGTACGGCTCACCGGACCGCCACCGGATTCGGTCATTACTTCGCTGACTTGGAGTATTTTTTGATCAACTTTTCCGTTTCCTTGACGGCCTTGTCGCCCGGAAGCCCCTTCGCGTTGGCAGCCGTAACGAATTCGGTAATGACCGGGCTGACCGCCTTCTTCCACCTCTGATTTTCCGCGGGAGACAGAGGGATGATCTTGTTGCCCAGGCCGAGGGTGAAGGCCTTACCCTCCTCGTCGAGACTATCCCAGGTCTTGGCATGGACGGTGATCCACTCCCGGTTGACGTCACTGATGATCTTCTGAATATCTTTCGGCAGAGCATTCCATTTTTTCTTGTTCATGACGACAAACATGGTCGTCGTGTAACCGACACTCGAACAGTTGGTGGTGTTCTTGATCACCTCTCCCTGTTTCCAGCCCTTGAGCACTTCGAGGGGGCCGATTGTCCCATCGACGACACCCTTTTGCAGAGACTCGTAGGTCGAGCCCTGGGGCATGGCCACGGGTACGCCGCCCAGGCAGCTGACGACTTTTGAACTCAGGCCGGTAGACCGGATTTTGAGGCCCTTCATGTCTTCCAGTTTTTTCACGGGCTTAATGGTGTGGAGCAATCCTGGACCGTGGGCATGGAGGTACATCACCTGGACGTCATTCAGTTCCTTGGGTTTGAACATCTGGTAGAAATCGTTGGCGACGTAGGTGGCGATCTGACCGTTCGGATAACCCAGCGGCAGATCGAGTACTTCCGTCAGGGGGAACCGACCCCGGGTATAGGCGAAGCACGACATGCCGATGTCGGAAATGCCCTTCACAACACCGTCATAGCACTGGTCGGCCGGAGTCAGGGTGCCGGCGGAAAAGACAGTGACCTTCACGCGGCCCTGGGTTCTTTTTTCAATCTCCTTGGCCCAGGCTTCGCCTGCTTTGGCCTGGCCGTGGGTGGCCGGGAAGAAGATGCTGTAGGTCAGATTGTAGGTTTCCGCATGGACGGTTGTGGTGCCGATAAAAAAGGGTACCACGATGGAAAGAACGAAAATAAGGAAAATGGTTACGGACAACTTTCTGCTCATGATGCTGATCCTCCCTTACAATTTTTAAACAATACTGGTGACGTTTGTGGAAATTAAAAAACGGGGTGGAACTCGGGAAGCCTGCTTATCCCAGAACGGAGACAAGCAGGCGTGGATACAAATAAGTGGCCAACGGAAGATGCCGATGCGGGGAAATCATTCTGTGTGCGGTAAACTTCTTCATTGATATCAAGCGAAATACCCTATTTACTCAGGTTTAGCGACAGTTATTGTATTTTATTTTACGTGTCAAGGATTATTTTCCGTTCGGATCTTGACCGTTTCCTTAAGTTTTTCCAGCTCCTCCCGGTACTGTTCTGCCTTGACCCGGGCGGTCTCCGCTTCTTCCTGGGCCTTGTTGACCGCTTCTTCCTGACGTTCGTGTTCCCGGTTGAGCTTATCCTGCAGGTCGTCGAAACCGATATATGCGGCCAGACTTCCTCCGGCCAGCAGGAGCAGGGGAACCGCCCCTTTCAGGAGTACGAGGAAATCGCCGAACCACAACACGAATCCGACAAACCCGACAAAGGCACAGACAATACCCCCGATAAGAAGCGTCATGATATTACCCCTTTTGTTTTTCCGCAAGGGACCGGATGCACAAAAAAACCGGCCAATATACAGTACGGCGTTTGTGGAACAGCTAACATAATTGGCGGTTGTTTGCAAGGTCAATTCCGGTTTAATCTCAGGAGATGATTGATAAAATGATCATCCTGACCACAAAAAAGACTTGATTAAAAAGGAATGTTCATCTACGATGCGCCAGTCTTATCGACCCGGAGGGGAAGCGCTCTTCTCCCCGTTCAATGCGACAAAGAGGAAATGCGGATGATTGAACCTGATTTTGAAAAAGGAAACGGATTGGTGCCCGTTGTCGTCCAGGATGACGAAACGGGTGATGTATTGATGCTGGCCTATATGAACCGCGAAGCCTGGTTAAACACCCTGGAATCGGGAAAGGCGACATTCTGGAGCCGCTCCCGCAATTCCCTGTGGCTTAAGGGAGAGTCATCGGGGAATGTCCAGATTGTCAAATCCATTTACATTGACTGCGACGACGATACGATTCTGCTGCGCGTGAATCAGATCGGTGGCGCAGCCTGTCATACAGGCTATCGGTCTTGTTTTTACCGGAAGATCGTCGACGGCGGCGTTGAGACCATCGGAGAGCCTGTCTTTGATCCGGGGGAAGTATACAAATGAATAATAATGTATTGAAGATCGGTCTTCCCAAGGGAAGTTTGGAACAAAATACAGTGGATCTCTTTAAAAGGGCGGGGTGGCATATTTCTTACGACAGCCGCAGCTATTTCCCCGATATTGACGATGACGAGTTGACCTGCACCCTGGTGCGGGCCCAGGAGATGTCCCGCTACGTCCAGGATGGACATATCGATCTGGGTCTGACAGGGCGCGACTGGATTCTGGAGAACGAATCCGATGTGGTTGTGGTGCAGGATCTTGTTTATTCCAAGGTGTCGGCCCGGCCGGCCCGCTGGGTTCTTGTGGTTCGGCAGGATTCGCCGATTCAGTCTCTGGAGGACATGCAGGGGAAGCGGATATCGACGGAACTGGTCAATTTCACGAAAAAATATTTTTCGGACCGAGGGATCGACGTGCATGTCGAATTTTCCTGGGGCGCAACAGAAGCCAAGGTGGTTGATGGACTGGTCGATGCCATTGTTGAAGTTACGGAAACGGGTTCAACGATCCGGGCCAATAAACTGCGTATTGTGCAGGAGATGATGACGACGAATACGCAGTTGATTGCGAACCATGCCGCCTGGGACAATCCTTGGAAGAGGCAGAAAATCGAACAAATTCGTTCACTTTTGAACGGTTCTCTCCAGGCCATGGGAAAGGTCGGGCTGAAGATGAACGTCGAGAAGGAAAATCTCGGCAGGGTGATTCTATTGCTGCCGTCGTTGAAAGCGCCCACCATTTCGGGACTCTTTTCTGAGGAATGGTATGCCGTCGAGACGATCGTCAATCAGAATGTTGTCCGGGATTTGATTCCTCTCCTGCATGAGGCGGGCGCGGAAGGGATCATCGAGTATCCCCTGAATAAAGTCATCTGATGGTGAAGGCATGGAAAGAAAAGGCGAGATCTACCGGAAAACCTCGGAAACGGAAATCAACCTGTCCATCAACCTGGACGGCAGCGGAACGGCCGATCTGGCGTCGTCGGTTCCGTTTCTGGATCATATGTTGAATCTCTTCGCCCGGCATGCCGGCTTGGATCTTTTTGTCCGCAGTCAGGGCGATACCCAGATCGACGATCACCACCTGGTGGAAGACCTGGGTATATGTCTGGGGGATGCGGTAAAAAAAGCGCTGGGAGATAAGGGTAGCATCAAACGTTACGGTTCCATTGATCTGCCTATGGACGAGACCCTGTGCAATGTGGCCATGGACATTTCCGGAAGGCCCTATCTTGTGTACCATTCCGCATTGAAAGACCGCAAAATCGGTGGTTTCGATTCATCGCTGCTCCGGGAATTCTTTAAGGCCTTTACGGACCACGCGGGCGTTACCTTGCATATCAACGTCCTGTATGGTAGAAATACCCATCACATGGCGGAAGCGATATTCAAGGCATTTGCCCATGCCTTCAAAGAGGCCGTGGCGCGGCAAAGCAATTTGTCCGGTGTTCTCTCCACCAAGGGGAGCCTGGATTAAGTTTAGAAAATGGGAGGAAAGATGAGATTAAACCGTGAGTTCTTTTATCGACTGGGAATTGTCCTTGGGGGGATCATCTTTCTTTTCGGGTGTGCCGGTGCGTCGAATTCGGTCTCTCTTGCCGGATCGGGCGGAGCCTATGAAAGAATCGCCGTTTTGCCGTTCGTCAAGGCAGACCCGGGAGATTCGATAGATCAGCTGGTTCCGCGTGAAATTGCTTCGCACATGGATGTAAACGCGGACAGTGCCGAAAATGTCGTCGAATCAATCTTTGTATCAAAACTGGGAGAAAACAAGAATATTGACATCATTCCGACGGAGCAGGTTGAAGGGCTTTACCGACAAATTACCCTGGAAACGATTTCCCCGAAGGAAGCGGAATTGATCAGTAAGCTGGGTCAGGGATTGAAAGCCGACGCGATTGTCGTGGGTTATGTTTATCGCTATCAGGAGAGGGTCGGTACGCCCTATGCCGTGGAAAAGCCCGCGTCGGTTGCTTTTGAAATCCACCTGATTGATGTGGACGCCGGTTTGCGGAGCTGGCGGGCGACTTTCGATAAAACACAGCGCTCCTTGATGGAAAATCTTTTTAATTTTCGCTTTTTCGTAAAGGATAAGGGGCGATGGATCACGGCAAGAGAATTGGCGGCGGAAGGGGTGGACGAGATCATGCAGAACTTCCCGGCCGCAAAACGTTGAGTCAAAAACAGATCGGCAAACGATTATTCAGGTAACAATGAGCGGAATCCCCGGCATTTGGGGGTTCCGATCTTTTTTTCGCGAGGGGTGGCAGTGATTATTATACCGGCAATTGATCTGCACGACGGGAAGTGCGTCCGGCTTCTGCAAGGCGATTTCAACCGGGTGACGGTTTATGCGGACGATCCCGTTGCCATGGCTCTCCAGTGGCAGGAACAGGGGGCCGAGCGGCTCCATGTTGTTGATCTCGACGGCTCCCGGGAAGGGGTTCCAAAAAACCGGGACATCATTCTTCGCATGGCCGGGGAACTCCGAATCCCTGTTGAACTCGGCGGCGGCATCCGGGATATGAAAACCATCGACGGCTATCTCCGGGGCGGTGTCGAGTGGGTGATCCTGGGTACGGCAGCCATTCGCGACGGCCAACTGCTGCGCGACGCCTGTGAAACCTATCGGGGGCACATCATTTTAGGCCTCGACGCCAAGGATGGTCAGGTTGCCGTGCAGGGATGGACGGAGACGACGGCCCTTTTCGTACGGGATGTTGTGGACCGTTTCCGGGACTATGGCCTGGCGGCGGTCGTTTACACCGACATATCGCGGGACGGTATGCAGACGGGCGTCAACGTGGAAGCGACGAAACTGCTTGCTCAAATGACGGAGATACCGGTCATCGCTTCCGGAGGCGTTTCCGACATCCGGGATATTGAAGCATTAATGAACATTGAGCAATACGGCATCCTGGGTGTGATTGCCGGGAAGGCGCTGTATGCAGGGACCCTGTCGCTGCCGGAAGCGATTGCAGTCGCCGCGAAGAATGGAAATTAGTGTATCATTTCAGGGACTAAGATTATATTTCTCGGGAAGGAGGGAAAATGGAAACCTGCATATTCTGTAAGATTGTCAAAGGAGAAATTCCCTGCAGCAAGGTTTATGAAGACGACCGGGTCATGGCCTTCGACGACATTCATCCCATGGCTCCCGTCCACGTCATCATTATTCCGAAAGCCCACATACCAACTCTGTTGAATGTAAACCCGACCCAGGACGATGTCATCCGTGCGCTCTATCATGCCGCACAGGTCATCGCCAAGACGAAGGGCGTGGATCAGAAAGGGTTTCGCACGGTCATCAATTGCAATGAAGAGGGGGGACAGGTCATTTTCCATCTCCACATGCATCTGCTGGGAGGGAAAAAGCTGATTGATGCGCTGGGTTGACTTTTCTTTATAAAAAATGCCATCCGGCCTTTCCGGGTTACTGCCTCGGCTTTTCAATGGAGCGGGAGCGGTTGACAAAACATGGTCAAGGCTTAACTTATCATCCGATAGGTCAGGCCGAGGAAATACTTATCAGGCACAGGTAAAAAGATGAATTACAAGGAAACACTTGAACGGGAAATGGTCCAGGCGGCGAAAGCCCAGGACAAGGAGCGCCTCTCCGCCTTACGTCTCATCAAAAACACGCTTCACAACAGGGAAATCGATCTCCACCGGGAACTGGAAGATACGGAGTTTCTCCAGGCCATGGCGGCCATGGCCAAACAGCGGAATGACTCCATCGAGCAGTTCAAAAACGGTGGACGGCAGGATCTGGTCGAGAAAGAGACCCGGGAGCTGAAGGTGATCCAGGAATTTTTGCCGTCCCAGTTATCGGAAGAGGAGGTGGGCCGGGAGATAGAGGTGGCGATCGCCGAAGCCGGGGCAACCGGTCTTCGCGACATGGGCAAGGTCATGAAGATCCTCATGTCGAGACTGACCGGTAAAGCCGACGGAAAACTCGTCGGAGAGAAGGTCAAGGCCAGACTTTCCATTTGACGGGCGCCGCCGCTTCTTGTGATAAGGCAGGTAGAACACGCGATTGCTTCCGCGAGGTAGGTCATTGGAGATCGTGACGTTGTTTGTTCTGCAGAAGGGAATGCAAGATTGACCGGGTATGTTCCCCAAGAGAAGATCGATGAGATCAGAGACCGGATCGATATCGTTCATCTGATATCCGAATACGTTGCCTTGAAAAAGGCGGGCCGCAATTTCATCGGTCTTTGTCCCTTCCATAAGGAAAAAACGCCCTCCTTTTCGGTCAGACCGGACAAACAGATTTTCTACTGTTTCGGTTGCGGCGTCGGTGGTAATGTCTTCTCTTTTCTCATGAACATCAATGGCATGACCTTT
>CAZTYA010000038.1:0-3351 GCA_964617255.1 uncultured Syntrophales bacterium | reverse complement strand
CAACAAAAAGGCCGCCCACTGGTTTGCCCAAAATCTTGCCGCGGAGAGCGCAAAGCCCGTTCGGTCCTATCTGGAGGGGCGCGGGATGAGCCATGACGTGATCGAATCCTTTCGTTTGGGTTATGCACCGGACGGGTGGAGCGGCCTGAAAAATTATTTCGAACGGGAAAAGTTATCCGCCGAATGGGTGGAAAAAGCCGGGTTGATCATCAAGGGGAAAGAGGGAACCTATTATGATCGGTTCCGGGGGCGTCTGATGGTCCCCATCGAAGATACGGAAGGACGGGTCATCGCTTTCGGGGGGCGGGTACTGGATCAGGGGGAACCGAAGTATCTCAATTCGCCGGAATCGCCGGTTTACATAAAGGGGCGGCACCTTTACGGATTGCACAAAGCCAAGGAATCCATCCGGAAAGAGGGCCATGCGATTCTGGTCGAGGGGTATTTTGATTTCCTGTCTTTATGGAGTGCGGGGATTCATCCGGTGGCGGCCTCTTTGGGAACGGCCCTGACGAAGGAACAGGTGGACTTGTTGCGGCGCTATACCCAGAAGGTCTACATCACCTTCGATTCCGATACGGCGGGTCAAAAAGCGCTGGTGCGGAGTCTTGAACTTTTTCTCGCGGCCGATATCGATGCCTGGGCCGTGACGCTCCCTCCGGGGCACGATCCCGACAGCCTGGTGCGGGCTTACGGAAAAGAAGGCTTCGAGGCGGCGATTGCCGCGGCGCAGCCGGTTGAAACCTATTACCTGGATCGGGTTCTGGGCCGGGAGAAAACACTGGTCGGTGAGAAGAATGCCGTGAAGGCCGCCGTTCAACTGTGCATGAGTATCGGCGATCCCATTGCGAGGAACCTTTTTCTCCGGAGGATATCAGAACGCTTCGGCATCGATTACGAAGTATTGAAGCGGCAGGTGCATGACGCGCAGGGTGTCTCGGTGATGCCTGAACACAAACCAAGGTTGAATACGCAGATCGACGCCTTGAAAGACCAGGTGGACAAAAACGAGTTGGCGATGATCCATTTGATGTTGGAGCATCCCCGTTTGACTCATAACGCTTTGGGAAACGGCGTTCTGGATTATTTTAACGAGGGTGAACTGAGAAGAGTCGCCGGGACGATCGTTGCCGCAGGGACAAGCGCTGAGGGAAAGATTGACCTCAATCGACTCATTGCCGAGCTGGATCATGCGACGATCCGGGAAGCCATTCTGCGCCTCGTCATGGAAGAAAATCTGATTCCGGAAGAGGTGGCCGATCGGCTGTTTTATGATACCTTCAACAAGCTGCGCAGCCAGTGGTTTAAAAAAAGACATAGGAATTTGCAGCTGAAGTTGATAAAAGCTCAGCAGGACGGAAACGGGGAGATGTGCCTCAGCCTTCTGCAGGAGAAGGAACGCCTGATAAGGGAAGAAAAAAACGGCATGGCGTCGGTAACCATGAAGACACATTGAAATTCCGGGAGATACCAAATGGATAAAGAAATCAAGTCAGAGGAATTTAAAAAACTGCTGTCGCTGGGTGAGGAAAGAGGTTTTCTCACCTATGATGACGTGAACGATCTGTTGCCCACGGATATTGTCTCTTCCGAGCAGATCGACGATATCCTGATGCTCTTCGGCGAGAAGAATATTGATATCATCGATGCCGAAAAGGGCGAAAACCTGCAGATCAAGAAGGTCGCCGACGAGCGTGGAACGGCCAAGGAAGACGATATCCTGGGGCTTATTTCCACCGTCGGCAAGACGGGCGATCCCGTCAAGATGTATCTCCGGGAAATGGGACTGGTGTCTCTTCTGAGCAGGGAAGGGGAAGTCGAAATCGCCAAAAAGATCGAAGAGGGCCTCAAGGAAGGCATGGACTCCGTCTTTTCCGTGCTTCTCTCCGTCAAAGGGGTTATCGAACTGGGCGAGAAGTTGCGCAGCGGCGAAGTGAGAATTAAGAACTTAATCGACAACCTTGACGATGAAGAGGGAAGCGTTGAAGAGGACATGCATAAGACGCGGGTCCTCAACCTGATCGATAAAGTCGCTGATCTGGACCGGAAGAACGAGGACATCAGGAAGAAACTGAAAGTTAAGGGTCTTGACGATGAGAAAAAAGAAGCCCTGAAGGCGGATATTGCCAAAAATAATAAGCTGATCATCCGGCATTGCCGCAAAATCCGTTTCAGCAAGAAACAGATTGATCGCCTGATCAACCGGATCAAGCAGGCCTTGTCCGAGATCGAGGAAGCCGAAGAGAGAATCCAGTCCTGCAAGGATGAATCGGGTTTGTCCCGTACCCAGATGGAAAAACTCTGGTCCCGCATGCGCAAGTCGCCCGAGGAGGAAAAGCTTGTGCAACGTGAGACGGGGATCAAAGCGGTGAAATTAAGGCATTACGAGGAAATCATCAAGGATGCGGACAAGGAGATCAAAAGAATTTCCGCTGAATCCGCCCATACGCCCTCGTCCCTGAAAAAACTGGTGGTCACCATGGAAAAGGGGGAACGCAAAGCGGAACGGGCGAAGCGCAAACTCGTCGAAGCCAACCTGCGGCTCGTGGTCAGTATCGCCAAGAAATACACCAATCGCGGTTTGCAGTTTCTCGATTTAATCCAGGAAGGGAACATCGGCCTCATGAAGGCCGTGGAAAAATTCGAATATCAGCGCGGTTACAAATTTTCCACCTACGCCACCTGGTGGATTCGGCAGGCCATTACCCGGGCCATCGCCGATCAGGCGAGGACCATCCGTATTCCCGTCCATATGATTGAAACCATTAATAAACTGATTCGCACATCCCGCTACCTCGTCCAGGAATTGGGCCGGGAGCCGAATCCCGAGGAAATTGCCAACAAGATGGGCTATCCCCTGGATAAGGTGAGAAAAGTCCTGAAAATTGCTAAGGAACCCATTTCCCTGGAAACCCCCATTGGCGAGGAAGAGGACAGCCATCTTGGAGATTTCATTGAGGATAAAAAAATCATGTCCCCTTCGGAGGCGACCATCAGTATGGACCTGGCCGAGCAGACGCGGAAAATCCTGGCAACCCTGACACCCCGGGAGGAAAAGGTCCTGCGGATGCGTTTCGGAATCAGTGAGCGGATCGAATACCAGGAGGACGAAGATCGGCGCTATCGGGAAATCGCCGGCGAAACAGCGCTGGAAGGCGATTAGCGCCCCGAATAAAGAACCTTTTTTATAAAACCGGGCCTTACCGCCTCATCTGATAAAGGGCGCCGGCGATTTTGAATTTGACACCCGGGGAGAATTGTTATAACTGACAGCGAAGTTTTAACAATTGGGACGTCGGGCCCATAGCTCAATTGGTAGAGCCACCGGCTCATAACCGGTAGGTCCCTGGT
>CAZTYA010000037.1:0-10652 GCA_964617255.1 uncultured Syntrophales bacterium | reverse complement strand
CCTCGGTGGGTCCTGGAAAAGCAACCTGGCCGATGCCTATGACCTTCAGGGGAAACTCTGGAAAACCACTCAGAATCATTTTTACGGGTATGGCGACGGTAAAGTCTTGGACCTGATGGCACACTTCGAAACGGATTACTACACCTATGATCATCAGAGCGACCACGCATCCCCCTGGCATATCGACTTTCCGCACCGGAAATTCAACGAGGGATTCACCCCTGAACGCTTTTCGACGAAGTTTCTACAACGGTATGGTCATTGAAAATTATGAAAGGATCTCCCGGTATCGCAGGTACTGAAGCGCTGCCAGGAAATTCGAAAGGATTGTGAATCGAACAGGAAACAATAAGTCAGTCAAAGAATAAAGGGCCGTCCGGATAAATTCGGGCTGCATTTTGTTTTGCCCCTTCATACAGATTGCCCCTCGGGTGTTCCAGGGATCGCTTTTGCATGGGGCCCAATCATACCCGCTCAGCCCGGACAAGCTCGAATGCACGCATGCGCTATTTTGGGGATAAAAATTGCCCGGTCCCGCATTTTCCACTTTGAGGAACAAGGACCTCTGTGCTACGTTTCCCTTGGTTTTTCGATAACGCGCCAGGGAACAGGAAATGAAGCTGACGATCAGCCGGAAATTACTGCTCATTTATTTTTTCATGGCCTTGCTGACGGTCCTGTCGAGTACCTACGCCATTGTCAGCCTTTACCGCATCAACCACCTGGCCTTCAACCTGGCAAACCGGGATTTTTCCCTCCTGAATGCCGCAAAGCAGATGACCGGCATCATTTTGGACTTGCAGGGAACGGAGAAGAAATACCTGATTCTCAAGGATCCGTCCATTGAAGCCATCTACTGGGAACGCCAGGCTGAACTGAAGAGCCTGATCGCCAAAACCCGTTCAGCGACACAGGGCGATATTTCAAAACATCTGGATCGGATTGCCGCCCTCAACCGCCGCCACGGCGATCATTTCCGCCGGGAAGTCGATCTGATCAGGGAAAACCGCCTGGAAGAAGCGGTCGTTCTGTCCCGGGAAAAGGGCGACGGATTGATGAATGACCTCACCCAGGCAGCCAGGACTCTCCAGAAAACCGCCGAGGGGGACATTGATTCCCGACTGGACCGCATCAATGCCGAGGGGCAAAAATCCGCGCGGACAACCATGTTCCTCAGCACCGTCAGCCTGACCGCGGGACTCATCCTCGCGATTATGATCACCCTCAACATCTCCCGGCCCCTGGTCCAGTTGAAACGGGCAACGGGAGCCATCGCTGAAGGCCAGTTCGACTACCCCGTCAACATCGTCCGCCACGACGAAATCGGAAGTCTGGCCAAGGCCTTCCGGTCCATGAAGGAACGCCTGAAAATTCTCGAGGCGAAGTTGCGGGATGAAAGTCCCCTGACCGGACTTCCCGGAAACCGGGCCATCGAAGAGGCCATCGAAAGCCGTCTGCTGACGAAAAAGCGCTTTTCTCTGTGTCACCTGGACCTTGACCATTTCAAACCCTTTGCCGATAAGTACGGCTACGCCTGGGGCAGCGAAGTCATCAAGGAGGTCGCACACATCCTCCGGGAACAATGCAAAATCACAGAGGAGCCAAGTGATTTCGTCGGTCATGTCGGCGGAGACGATTTTATCATTATCGCTCCGCCCGAACGGGCAGAAGAGATCTGTCGCGCCGTAACCCGGAATTTCGATGCCCGGATCGGCAGATTTTACAGTCAAAGCGACCGGGAAACCGGTTTTATCGTCGGGAAAGACCGTCAGGGCATTTTACGCAAGTTTCCCTTAATTACCGTGACCGTTGCCATTGTCACGGACGACGGCACCCTGTTTCCGAATTCCCTGGATATGGCGCGGAAAGCGGCGGAACTGAAAGAAGTGGTGAAGGCCATGAAGGGGAACAATGTCGTCAAACTGGAGGAGATGGAATCCCTGGCCGGATAACCGGAAAACGGCGCATCATTATCCCACCTCTTACGCTTACGGTTTGGGGAACCTCGCCCGCAAAAGGAACGAAACATGAAATATACGGCACTCTTGTTCATTTTTATTCTCCTGCTTGGCGCCTGCGCGACCGGCAAAACGGCCGTGACGAAGGAACCAGACGAGGCGCCCCTCAGTCAAAATATTGCCGTGGAGCATCCGCCCACGGCAGAGGAACTCCTGACCGCAGCCGCAACAGCCCTCACACAGCCCGACGCTACCGCAGCCGGCAGCGATTTGAAAGCGCGAGGTCTTTTGAACCGGCTCATCCAAACCTATCCGGACAGCCAGTGGCGCAACACCGCCGAAGCGCTGATCATGCTCATGGATCTGCAGGCGGCCTGTGAGGCGAAAATCAAAGGGGATCGTCAAATCTGCGAGCGCATCCTGTCCCAGAAAATCAAGTGCGAGGAATCCGAGAATCAGTGCCGTCAGGAAGCAACACGGCTGCTCCAGGAAAATGAACAACTGAAAAAGGACCTCCAGAACCTGAAGAACCTGGAAATCGAGCTGGAACAGAGAAACCGGGGCCTGCGGTAAAAAAAGCTCTTTCCGAGTTTATTGAGAAATCAAAAGGATCCTTTCCTTACCGGTATACAGGCCGTGTCTCAATGCCGTCCTGGGGCGTAAGCCGAACGCTTTCTGATTCGCAACATACCGTGATGATGAGATTCTTCACAGAGTTTATCCTCGAGCGGAGCGAACGACTCAGCATGACCTCGAATGTAAATTGGGCATTGAGAAGCAGTTTTATAGGGAAGGGTATCAGGCTTCGGGATGGTTGGCCATGTATTCCCGGACCATATAGATCCCCAGGGCGGTCTTCGCGTCAATGATGTCACCATCTTTGATCATCGCCATGGCCTCATCCGGTGCAACGGAAATCACCTCAATGCACTCGTCTTCGTCAGGCGGAAGGGGGGCCGGGAAAAGACCGGTGGCCAGGAAGAAGTACATGTATTCATTGCAGTATCCCGGTAGCAGGTAGCCTTCGAAAAGCTGCACCCAGTTCGTCGCGCCGAAGCCTGTCTCTTCAGCCAGTTCGCGCCGGGCGCATGCTTCAGGTTTCTCGCTTCCCTTGTCCATACTGCCCGCCGGGATTTCCATCAGTTCCCGGTTGACGGCATAACGGTACTGCCTGATAAGGATAATCCGACCCTGATCGTCCACGGGAACGACGGTCACGCAGGGTCGATGGTCCACACGGGTCTGCCGGTTCACCCGCCCGTCAGGCAACTGATACTCACCCTCGTACACCGAAAAGATCCGGCACTGATAAACCTGTTTTTCCTTGATATGATAATCGGACGACGACAATTTTTTCCCTTCCCCGGCAGGCATAAACCGCTCAATTCATCCTCATGACGGCCAGGATGTGGCGTTCGACGTCCTCCTTCGGCAGGGCGCCGACCAGGGTATTGATCAGCTTTCCCTCCTTGAAGAGCAGCATGGTCGGAATGTTGCGGATGTTGTATTGAGAAGCGGTCAGGGGATTTTCATCGACATTGAGCTTCGTGACTTTGATCCCACCGGCATATTTGGCTGCCAGTTCTTCGACAACCGGTTCGACGACCCGGCAGGGTCCGCACCAGGGCGCCCAGCAATCCACCAGGACCGATCCCGAATAGGTCAGGACCTCGCGGAGAAAAGTGGCGTCGGTGATCTCCATCGGTTTCACCGGTGCGCCTTCCACGACCAGTTGGGCGCCGCAGCGGCCGCAGATGGGTCGCTCGTTGAAGCGATTCTCGGGCATCCGGTTTTTTGTTCCGCACCGGAGGCAACGGATAATCATATCATCCAGGCAGGCGTGACACTTCCCACAGATCGGGCGGTCATTCATCCGGCCCTCGGGTATCCGATTTTTCGTACCGCAGTTAAGGCAGCGGATCACTAATTCATCTTCTTTCATCGCCTGAAGCAACCTCTTGTCATCAATCGATTTTCTTTTACCTTCCCCGGGTTTTCACAAAGCCCAAGGCTGTTTCGAATCACCTTTAAAGATAACGGATTTCAGCAAGAAAGTAAAGATTTCAGATTGCATGGGAAGCGATGCGTGCAGGGTTAAGACGGCGGACGTTACCCCGGATGCACACGGCAGGCAAAAAGATCCCCGACCAGACGGTCCGCCTTGGAGAAGGGCAATTGTCCGAATTCATCGGTAAGAATCCAGCGATAATCCGCACATCCTTCTCTGCGTGGTTCTCCTGTGACCACCATGCAGGTAAAAACGTGCAGGTGAAGCCGGAAATGGGTGTAGGCGTGCTTGACCGTCCCCTTAAATGATGCTCCGTCGATGCACAGGCCGACCTCTTTTGCTACAGTTCGTTTCAAGGTCTGGTCCGGTGCTTCCCCCGGCGCCGCAAAACCGCCGGGGAACTTCCAGAGCGACCCGAGGAGACCGGATGACGGCCGCTTCACCACCAGCACGCGTCCCCGGATATCGAGGATGAATGCCGCAACGGCATCCCGGACAGGCACTTTCTTCTTTTCCGTCGGCGTCGGGAAGAGGCCGATTTGGTCAAGCCTCCGGGCCAGGCATTCCTGACTGAGCGGGCATGTTCCACACAGGGGAATTCGAGGCGAGCACACAGTCGCCCCGAGTTCCATCAGGGCCTGATTGAAATGTCCCGCTTGGGCATCCGGCAGGATCCGTGTGATGATATCCGTCAGGCGTCGATACCCTTCCTTGTCAGCCATGATTCCGGCCAGGGCATGAAAACGGCAGAGCACCCGCCGGACATTGCCGTCGATCGCGGGAACAGACTGTCCAAAAGCGATACTGAGGATCGCTCCGGCCGTATAGGCGCCGATACCGGGAAGCTGGAGCAGATTGTCCCGATTCTGCGGGATTTGACCGTCGAATTGCGCCACAACAATGCGGGCTGCCCGGTGGAGTTGCCGGGCGCGGCTGTAGTAGCCCAGATTTTCCCAGGCATGGAGCACATCCTCCTCGGTTGCACGGGCCAGGTCGGATACGGTCGGAAAGCGCTGCAGAAAACGTTCGTAATAAGGAATAACCGTCGCAACCTGCGTCTGCTGAAGCATGATTTCCGACAGCCAGATCCGGTAAGGGTCCTGCGTCTCGCGCCAGGGCAGGGACCGGCGATGCGTCCGGTACCAGGACAGGAACTTCTGCACCGGGAAGCGGGCATACTCCGGCTTTTGGCCGCGAGCGCTGCGGGGCATGGCTTATATCAGGCCGGTTTCAGCTTCGGGAAACGCTGGTCCAGAGTTCGGTTCCAGGCGTCGAGATCGGTCTTGATCCGGTCGAACAGACCGCTGCAATCGCCTTCAACCGTCACCTGCCGAATCCGGTCTCCCTGACGGATGCTGTTGACCACATCCTGATCCGCCGGAGACAAGACCGCGCCGAATACGGTGTGATGCTGATCCAGCCACGGCGTGGGTACATGGGTGATGAAGAACTGACTCCCGTTGGTTCCGGGTCCCGCATTGGCCATGGAGAGGATCCCCGGCCGGTCGTGTTTCAGATCGGGCTGGAATTCATCGTCGAACCGATAACCCGGACCGCCGGTTCCCGTGCCCAGAGGGCACCCGCCCTGGATCATGAAATCGGCAATCACGCGATGAAAAGTCAGTCCGTCGTAGTAGCCCCGCCGGGACAGATTGACAAAATTACCCACCGTCACCGGAACACGGTCGGCAAAAAGCTGAAGGCGGATCGTTCCCTTGTCCGTCTCGATCAGCACAAACAGGTTTTCCTTATTTTCCATGGGTTTTCTCCTTATGCTAAAAAATGTGGCTTTGATCTATCAGATTTCACGGTTCCTGTCAAAAAAGATGGTGCAACGCGGAACCGGGGTTTATTTTTTTATTTCAGTCCGCTATACTCAGCGCCGTCATCAAAAATTACCGCAGCAAAGGAAGAAGAAACGATGCTCAAATATTTTAAAATTGCGTTCATCCTCGTTGTTCTGTGCCTGCAATACGCCTGTCTGGACCGGGTTGTGGAAAAGCCGACCTTCACACTGAAGGATGTTTCCTTAACCCTGCACAGCATGAAGGAGTTGAAAGCCCGGCTCACCGTCGAGGTGAAAAATCCCAACCGCTACAGCTTGAATTTTGAATCCCTGGAATACCAGTTCGCCCTGGAAAACCGCCAGGCGGCCAAAGGACGGTATGCCGAAGCCTTTGAGGTTGCGCCCCTGTCCACCAGGGAGATCACGATTCCACTGGCCATGGGGCTTGACGGCATGGGTTCCCATTTGAAATCGTTCATCATGGGTAAAGACATTCCCTATAAAATCGAAGGCATGGTGCACCTCAAAGTCCTCTGGGGAAGCATAGCTATCCCCTTCTTAAAGGAAGGAATTTTCAATATTAAATCATGATTTTACCGTTCATTTAAGCATCGGCAATCACACCGGAGGGGAATCAGGACTGGCCCATTTTCATCAGGGCAAGGGAGATCACGGTCATCAGGATGCCCAATCCCTTCACCCAAGTCAGTTTTTCCCGGTAAAAGACCGCGGCCAGGATATTGGCAACGACGAAGTTCATCCCCACCACGGGGATGATTATGGACAGGGGCCCCCTTGCCATCGCCTGCAGCAGGGCAAAAAAGGCGCCGAAATTAACCAGACCGATGAAAAACCCGATCAGCAGGGCCTCCCCGTAGCGGGGGCTTGCCCCCTCCTTCTCAAACGGTTTACGCAATCCCAGGGAAAACATCATACTCAACGTATAGGTGAGGGCAATGAACGCCATCTGATTCGTGTACAGGGCGGCAAACTTGCTGGAAACAGCCGCCACGGCGCCCGTCAAAACAGCCAGGCCAATCAGCAGGAGTCCCTTACGCAGATTCCGGTTTTCCCGCCGCTCCTGATCGGTAAACCGGGTCAGGGTCAGGATCACGCCGATGGCCATGATGACGCCCGTCGCCTGATATGCATTCAACTGATCGTGGAAATACAGCAGGGAGAAAATGACCACGAGGACCGCACTCAGCCGTGCCAGGGGATAGACCACATTGGTCGGCAGATACCGCAGGGCCTCGATCGTCACAATGGTGTCGACAAAAAAGGTCAGGCTGTTGATCAGGGACAAAATCAAAAGCCAGGACAGGTTTTTCACCGTCTCGTCGGAGGTCAACCAGAGGATCGTGCTCAAAAAAGCCACCGTCCCCATGAAGGACAGGGTTGTCCAGGCGGTGTTGCAATTCCGCTCCGCGGACACCTTGTAGAGAAACCGCTGAATTCCGTATAAAAACAGGCAGATAAGCGTCAGGGGAAACCAGTTCATTCCTTTTTACCCGGCCGTGCGATGCGCGATGCCGGCATCCGTCCCATATCGTCGGTGCCACCCGGCAGTCGCACCTTTGTCTTTTTCAGTGCTCACGTATTCGGCCCGGATGCAAGAAAGGACCGGACATGCGATACCGCTTTCGTAATATAGAGGCCGTAGAGCCTGTCTTTATCCAACATCTTAAAATGGTTGATCTCCGACAGATCGACAATGAAGGAATGGATTTCAACCTGTCCGGGGAAAACCTCCCGGAGCACCCGCGCCGTTTCCAACTGACGGCTCTTCACCCGCGCCGGATCACCGTAGGGATCGCTGCTGTCCTCATTACCGCCAAAGTCGTCCACCAAAAGGATGCGACTCTGCCCGTCCGGGTCCAGAATACGACGGATGCGCTGCCAGTAGCGAATATCCGCCTTGTGATGACCCAAATCCGAGGAATTGGCGATAATGAAGGGCGTTTTGGATTTTGGCGCCGCCTCCTCCAATGCAATCGCTGCGATGCCCCAGTCCGCCAGGCGTCCTTTGATCAGAGGCGTCGCCTCGGCGTAATGGTCCGTGGCAATCAGAACCTGGACGGTGGGATTGCCCTGTAACTCATCAAGGAGCGGTTGCCAGCGCAGGTCAATCCGGCACTGGTCGAAGTACCGGTCCAGCAGATCCGTTACGGCTTTCTCAATCAAACCCCGGGGATCGGGATCATCCGGCGCATGAAGGCCCAGTGCGGCGATCCGATCCACAAGCACCGCTTTGTACCCTCGGGGTGTCGTGCTGCCCTCAACCCAGGTCGGATAGACGATCTCATCCCAGAAGAACGCCTCCGAAGTCACCCCCAGAGCAAAAAGACCGCTTGCGGCGAGCGCCGGGCCCAGATTCTCGGAACGCCCGAACTCGACGGCGGCCAGGCTCAGGGTTCCGGAGAAATCAAAAACGATCAGTCGGAAAGGCGAAGATGTCATCGGCGATCCGTTTCCCGCGACGCCCGTTTTTGCAGCGCCCCGCGGATGATTTCATCTAGGTCCCGGGCGGCCCGAAACGGATCTTCGGCGGCGCAAATCGCGGATACCACGGCCACACAGTCCGCACCGGCCATGACAACCGCTTCCGCATTGTCGGCATTCAGCCCTCCGATACCGACCAGGGGATGACGGGAATAGGTCCGGATGCGGGCCAAACCTTCCAGGCCCCACATACCCTTGGTGTCGGTTTTGGTCGGCGTGTCAAAAACCGGGCTTACCCCCAGATAATCGACATCAAGACGCTGGGCGGCCACCACATCCTCCCAGGTTTCCACGGAAAGGCCGATGACGGCGGACGGCCCCAGGAGTTTACGCGCCGTCTCATAAGGCATATCCTCCTGCCCCACATGGACACCGTCCGCTCCGGACGCCAAAGCCACATCGACCCGGTCGTTAATCAGCAGGGGCACCCCCACAGGATGCAGCAACTTTTTCAGGCGAACGGCCAGTTCGACAAAAGACCGTGTCGGCAGATCCTTTTCCCGGAGCTGGACATAGCGGACGCCGCCGGCCACGGCTTTTTCCACAACCGATTCAACGCTTTTCACACCGCAGAGGCCGCGGTCCGTTACCAGGTAGAGACCTTCCATTATTCGGACTCCAGTCTGATCCGCGCCAGATCGTGTTCCGTCATTTGATACAGGGCGTCCAGAAAACGGATCTGAAATGTGCCGGGACCCGGACAATCTTTACCGGCCATTTCCCCGGCAAGACCCATCACGGCCATGGCACAAACCACAGCCGCCAGCGGATCTTTCTCGACGGCGGCAAAGGCGCCGCACAAAGCCGTTGCGGTACAACCGAGACCGGTTACCATGGGCATCATCGGATGTCCGTTGCTGATCCGCACCACCTGCTCCGGACGAACGCAGTAGTCCGTTTCGCCGCTGATACAAATGACCGTCCCCATATCGCGGCTTAGAAGCTGAGCCGTATAGAGGGCATGGCGGGATGTCGCCAGACTGTCGACGCCTTTGGTTTGCACGGTGCCGTCCGCCAGGGCCATGATTTCCGAGGCGTTCCCGCGGATGATCGCCGGGGTGGCCGTCTTCAAGAGATCATGAACGGTCTTTGTGCGATAAGCAGTCGCACCGGCCCCCACCGGATCAATAATAATCGGAATCCCCTTCCGGCCTGCCGCCGCCATGGCCCGGTGCATGGCCTTGACCCATGCTTGGCTCAGGGTTCCGATATTGATCACCAGGGCTGCGGCAATGTCAACCATATCGGCCACCTCTTCCGGCGCATGGGCCATCACCGGGGACGCCCCCAGCGCCAGCAGAGCGTTGGCCGTACTGTTCATCACCACATAGTTCGTGATGTTATGAATCACAGGCTTTTCCTCACGTATCCGCTGCAGGTTTTGCCAGATACATACTTGATCGATTTTCATGTAATCCTCTTCATTACTGACTCATTTTCTTTTTAAATGAGAATAAATCCCAAAACTTATCATAGCAGCGCTTTCCGGTGGAAAAGCCCAGAAAGACCCCGGTCGCGTTGGCGCCGATATCGGCCAGAGAAAACATGCGACCGGGGACATACATCTGACCGATTTCCAGACCGACTCCCAGAAAAACCAACGCGATGGATGAAAGGAACCGCTTTTGCCGACCCTCAAAAATCAATGTGGGGAGCAGGGCAAGCCAGAGGTAAGCGACACAATGCACCAATTTGTCCGCATTCCAAAAGCCGACGGGCAGTTCCATCCTGGGTTCAAGAGAACCCAGAATCACCCCGGCAATCGAAATAATCCAGAGCGCGTAAAGGAGATGAAAAAACCACCTTGCGCCGCCTTGTAACCCAGACATACACGTTCCTTTGCGAGGAAGACAACCTAACTTACCATGATCCCGGCAGATTCTTTTTATGGTACGGACAAATGATTTGTCAACACGAAAGGCTTTATGTTATAGCGCCTACCCAGTGGTCATAAACCCGGGATTTTATCAGGCGCCAAGGCGGCGAATTCGCAACCGGGCTGTAACCACAAATCAAACAATAAAGGAAAAAGAGACCATGACCGAGTCCATCACCACAGAAGACATGGAAGAATTGCAGTCCCTGATGATTTCGGAGTCCATCCAACTGGAGGCGATCGTCAACCTCCTGGAGAAAAAGGGCATCCTGACGAAACAGGAACTGGAAGAGGAAATCGAGCAGATCCAAGGTTCCCTGGATACACTGATTTGATTCAACCGACAACGGAAAGCATAAAAAACAATAAAAAAAGGCGGGCTTAGCCCGCCTTTTTTGTTTCTGCTCAAAAAATCGTTCGTTACTTAGCACCCTTCGCCTTGGGGGCACGGTAACTGATTGCAATCAGGAAACCCAGACCCAGGATGCCGGCTGCCACATACAGGGCAATCGGTTTAATCGC
>CAZTYA010000036.1:0-10663 GCA_964617255.1 uncultured Syntrophales bacterium | reverse complement strand
TTTTACAGGCTCAAACAGTTCCTTACGCCTGGTCTGGGTGTTGTAAACTCTCAACGCCATATCATCCTCCTCTCCTTTCCTTCTACATAATCAGGTCGCACATAAAAACCGAGGGAAAGGGTCAAAACGGACCGGTTCAGGGAAAGAGGGGAACCAGTTCCAGGCCTGTCTCTTCCGGCAGACCGCAAATGAGATTCATATTCTGGATCGCCTGGCCGGCCGCGCCTTTGACCAGATTATCGATCACCGAAACGATGATGGCCCGGTTCGTTCGTGTATCAACAGCAAGGCCGATGTCGCAGTAATTTGTTCCCCTGACACAGAGCAGATTCGGCGACAGGCCCTTCGGGTATACCCGGACAAAGGCTTCGTTCTGATAAAACTTCCCATAAGCCTCCAGGAGATCTTCCACCTTGATCGGCCGCATCAGGTTCACATACATCGTACTTAAAATACCCCGGCTGACCGGCAGCAGATGGGGGGTAAAGGAAATCGTCAGCGGCTCTCCCGCAAGTTTTGAGAGGGTCTGTTCCATCTCGGGGATGTGACGATGCTGACCACCGATTTTATAGGCTTTGAATCCCTCGTCCACTTCACAGAAGAGACTGCCCATCTGGGGTTCACGCCCCGCTCCGCTGGTCCCCGATTTTGAATCAACCACAATGGAGGACCGGTCAACCCAATCTGTAGCCAGAAGAGGCGCCAGACCGAGAATTACGCTTGTCGGATAGCAGCCGGGGTTGGCAATGAAACGGGCGCCTTTAATCTGATCCCGCCACAGCTCAGGAATCCCATATACCGCTTCGGCGATCACCTCCGGGGCCTTGTGCCGCCCGTACCACTTTTCGTACACCGCCAGATCGGCCAGGCGAAAATCCGCGCTGAGATCAATGACTTTGCACCCCGCCTTATAGAACATCGGGGCAATTTCCATCGAAGTCCCGTGAGGCAACGCCAGGAAAACAACGTCCGCAGATTGGGCGACCTCTTCCGCCGGTGCATCCAGGAACTTGAGATCCGTCAAGTTGATCAGCGAAGGATGGGCGGCATAAACAGGCTGACCGGCAAACCGGCGTGATGTGGCAAACACCACCTCCGCCTCGGGATGACGGATAAGCAACCGCAGCAGCTCCTGCCCCGTATAACCACTGGCGCCAAACACTCCTATTTTCATCACAAATTCCCCCAAAAAAAAGGGAGGCCATAGCCTCCCATCGGATTAACGTTTCGAGAACTGGAAGCGTTTCCTCGCTCCTGGTTGACCGTATTTTTTTCTTTCCTTGATCCGCGAATCCCGGCTCAAAAAACCGACCTTCTTTAGCATGGCGCGCATCTCCTGATCATATTCCACCAGAACTTTGGAAATGCCATGCTTGACCGCACCTGCCTGACCGGCCATACCGCCGCCCCGGACATTGACATAAAAATCAAACTGGCCACGCTTCCCGACAATGTCGAGAGGCTGCTGGATCAACATCTTCAGGCTGTCCCGAGTAAAATAATCATCAAAGGTGCGCTTGTTGACCGTTATGGTCCCGGCGCCCTCTTTCATATAAATTCTGGCTATGGCTGTTTTCCTTTTACCTGTCGCATAAAAGCGCTTTTCCATCATCTATGTCTCCAAAAAATGATCTATCAAAAATCAATTATCAATTGAAAGAAATGACTTTCGGACACTGAGCCGCGTGTTCATGTTCGCCGCCCGCGTAGATTTTCAGCTTTTTCAGCATGGCCCGGCCCAGGGTGTTTTTCGGCAGCATGCCCCTGACCGCTTTACGCAGGACCTCTTCCGGTTTTTCCTGAAGCAGCTTTCCCGCGGAAACCGATTTGATCCCGCCCGGATATCCGGTGTGGTGATAGTAAATCTTATCCTTCAGCTTATTCCCGGTCAGGACAACCTTGCCGGCATTGACGACAATAATGAAGTCTCCCGTGTCCACATGAGGCGTATAAACAGGCTTGTGCTTTCCCCTGAGCCGCGCAGCGATCTGTGTTGCCAGTCTGCCCAAGACTTGACCTTCCGCATCGACAAGAAACCAATCCCTTTGGATTTCTTCTTTTTTTGCATTATATGTAGTCATAACCTCACCAACCTCTGAAAATTGAAAAGTGGACGCTACGCAATTTCACGCCATTTGTCAAGGAAAAACCTTGATGTAACTGAGAAGATTTTTGCAACCTTAAGCAGCCGGCAGTTGAAAATGCATAGAAAAAATCGAATAGATCGGCAGGACTTCCCCCTGCCCAACGCCTGGCAGCTCATGCCTTAACGAAGTCGACAAATAAAGTAAGAGGTATTACACTCACTCCGGCATGATTTGTGTCCGCTTTTCTCCAATCACTTCTCTGAGAATCCGACTGAGGCTTTTGATGGTAAACGGTTTGGTGACGGCTCCCTTGAAGCCGTAAGATCCGTGTCGATTCAAAATCGGATCATTGCTGAAACCGCTGACGACAATCGCTTTGACCCCCGGATCGACTTCTTGCAGGCGTTCCATAACAAAAAGGCCGCCGCGCCCACCGGGGATCTCCAAATCCAAGATCGCCGCAGAAAACGGCTGCTTATTTGCCAGCGCCTGGAGATAAATATCAACTGCCTCGTTGCCGTCCCTGGCCGTTTCAACGGTGTAGCCAAGAACATGCAGCATGTCACACATCAATTCCAGGATATATTCCTCATCATCCATCACGAGAATTTTACCCTCAGGGGTGGCTGCCTCCGCTGAGATCAGGCCGTCTGATTTGACCGCGCTGTCCGAAGTCATGTCCGGCGTGACCGCAACCGGCAAATAAATATGGAACGAACTGCCGGAACCGGGTTCCGATTCTACCAGAATCAATCCGTTGTGCCTTTTGACAACGGAATAGCAGATGGCCAGTCCCAGCCCCATCCCTTTTTCACTTCCCCGGTCTTTCGTGGTGAAATACGGATCAAAGATCCGCGTCAGGTTTTCCGGCGGGATACCCTGCCCGGAATCACGGATGGACCACTTCACATAAGCACCGCTCGCCAGAGGGAGATTCGCGCCCTCGTCGACCAGGATGTTTTCCGCACAGATATCAACCGTTCCGCCTTGCGGCATTGCTTCCCCGGCATTCATCAACAGGTGATTGGCAACCTGTTGCATCTGTCCTTCATCAGCCAGCACAGGCCACAGGCCTTCCATGAGCGCCGTCCGGCATACAATACCCGGTTTTTGAAGGAAATGATCGCAGGAAACCTTGATGATATTGCTAAGAGCAATGGCTTTACAATGGGGTTCTCCCCCCAAGGAAAAGGTGATGAGACGTTTGGTAAGCTCTGACGCCTGCAGGCTGGCCTTTCGCGCCCGTTCGAGATTCTGAACGTAGCTTTTATTCATCGGAGAACTGATCCGCGCCAAGTCGATATAGCCGATAACGGCCGCCAGAAGATTGTTAAAATCATGGGCAATACCTCCCGCCAGAATCCCGACGGATTCCAGCTTTTGCACTTTGAGCAGTTCCTCCGCCATTTTCTTGTGCTCACTGATATCGACGGCAAATCCCCTGATACCGATATGGCGTCCTTTTTGCTCAATGGACGTTGAATTCACAAGGATTGGAAATGTTACCCCATCCTTCCGCAGTGCCATGTATTCAATACCGCTTCTTAATTCGCCGTTCAAGACCAGTTGGACGTTATCCATAGCTCGCTGCCTGTCTTCAGGAACCAGCATTTGGTAAATGGTCAATCCTTTCGCCAATTCTCCGGCACCATATCCAAATTTCTCGTAATATTGACTGTTTACAAATAATAACCGGCCTGTTTCATCACACTCAAAGATTGTTCCCGGAAGCAGTTCCGCCATCTCCCGATATTTTCGCTCGCTTTCCCGGATGGCCTCCTCAACATGCATGCGCCGATCGATATCCTCCGCCAGAGCCCGGTTGGCTTGAACCAACTCCGCTGTGCGTTCAGCCACCATCTGCTGGAGTTCCGCGTTCATCTGCCGGATCTCCTCCTCCATAAGTTTGCGCTCTGTAATGTCCCGGATGGATTCTATCGCACCGATGACTGAACCGTTGCCGTCATAAAGAGGTTTTGCCTTGCCCGAGAGGACACAGCGCCTTCCCCGGACCAGATAATCCGTCTCCGCCCAGTATGTATCCCCTTCTCGAGTAAACGCAGAATAATACTGTGCCAAATCTTCCGGATTTAAAACAAAATCGATCAGCAGCGGTCGCCGTTCCTGATAAAAAGGGAGGGCGTATTCTCGGTTTCCCTTCCCGACCATCTCCTTGGCCGATACCCCTGTCAGATCAGCCATGGCCCGGTTCCAGAACAAGATTCTCCCTTCGAGATCGATCACAAACATGGGATCGGGCAGGAACTCGGTGATTTCCGTCAGCCTTCGCTCCGACTCCTGGAGGGCGTGTGCTGCCATTTTTTTCTGCGTAATGTTTTCTGTGATTCCTTCGTAATAAAGCGTGTGGCCTTCTTTATCTTGAACAACCCAGGTATTTAGTGCGATCCAGATTTTTTCTCCGTTTCTCGTAAAATTCTCGACTTCGAACCCCTCGACAAAACCTTGACGTTCCAAGATTTCTTTATATTTTCCCCTGTCCTCGGGACGGACATAAATATCTCTGTCCAGATTTTTAACATCTTCGATCATCTCACGGGGACTCGCGTAACCGAACATGCTGGCCTGTGCACGATTGACGTTCAAGATGTGTCCATCGGGGGTAGTCTGATACATACCCTCAATGGCGTTATCAAACATGTTTCGGTATTTTTCTTCGCTTTGCCGCAATCGTTCTTGTGCAAGTTTGCGTTCGGTGATATCCCGCACCACCGCCTGCAGGATGGTTTTTCCGCCGAATTCGGAGCGGCTGAGCAAAACCTCCGCGGGGAAAACTGTTCCGTCCAGACGTTTGTGATTCCATTCAAAAGCATGCGTCCCTTCCGCCAGAGCTTTTTCAATGCGCTCCCGGGCGGCTGCCAGCGAGTCACTGCCGTCCGCCTGTCGAGGGGGTGACCATTCGCCGGGATGTTTCCTGACAAACTGTTCCTTGGATGTACAGCCATAGATATCAAGGCAGGCTTGATTACAGTCGAAAAACCCCTGGCGATCGAGCAGCATAATGGCGTCCCGCGACGTCTCGAAGATAATCCGGAATTTTTCTTCCGATTCCTGCAGTGCCGCCTCGGCCTTCCTGCGCTCGGTAATGTCTTCACCTGAACTTAATGCGGCAAAGATCGACCCCGCTTCATCCCGCAAGGCCATGTTATGCCAGACAATAATTCGCTCGTCGCCGGCCCGGGTTGTGATTGGATTTTCATAATGCTCAATCTCCACGACACCGCCGGATACCAGCGTGTCGAATGCCGCTTTGGTTTCCTCCCGGCAGTAATCCGGGACAAAGGCGTCAAACCAGTTTCTGCCGATCATTTCTTCGGTTTTGTAGTCCAGGATGTCACAACATTTTTTATTTACAAACACCGTGGTTTGGTCCTTGTTAAGCACGATGATCATGCAATCGGCGATGTCCAGGCATAATTGAGCAAACCGATTGCCCGTCATGAAGCCGTTAAGCGGTCCGATTAAGCATTCCTTATCCCCTGGAAATTCGGATTTCATTTTATCCCTCTCCCTTCGGGCAGATGTTTCTTTCGTAGCCATGTAAGCCCACGGGACCAAAAATAATCGACCGGAAATGCATCACGCATATCCGATATTCAAATACGGCTTCTCCCAATCCACCTGACATGGAATCAATATTATTCTTATTTTAACTGATTAAGCTTATTTATTGTAAGGATAAGTTACAAAATTGATGGGTGTACAGCATAAAATAGACGGAAATTAACCTCCTGAAGTGGTGTGCCGCTGGAACATTGAAACCGGCAAGCCCTTATTTCAGACAGTCTTCCCGCCAGAGACAATCGTTTTCTTCGCAGTTAACCTTTGTCCCGTAACACGGCGTATTGCCCTCCCTGACCTGGATGTCACGGATAATCGCTTCTTTGGTCCGGCCGATCCGGGTGTTCACGTCCCACTTCCTGGCAATCTCGCGAAGCTCCTGCATCTTCATTTTTCCGCTCCTCTTTTTTGTTTTGAATCAAGACACCCGGCAAATACTGCCAGTTGGTGTTTGCCGCTTCTTTTCTCCTTCTATAAAGCTCTTTCCGTGCCTCTGCTTCGGACATCCCCTGAGACATCCACCAGGCCACGGCCATGGCGCCGGTTCTTTGATCACCACTTAAACAATGAACAATGACCCGCTGGTTTTGATTGGCCAGGCTCGCCAGTTGTTTAAATCGCTCTATCTGACTGACCGTTGGGAGACGCCCCTCCGACACAGGAATATTATGGCGTTCGAACCCGATGTCGCTTGCACTCTTCCGGTCATAGATAGGCAGCTCTTCCCGCTCATCAATCAAGGATACGATGACCTTGAATCCTTCCCGGTAAAGCCTAAGAAGCTGTCGATCCGTAGGACAACTGCAAGCCAGTATGGTTGGTTCTTCGATCCACCAAGCCAACATACAAAATCAGAACCTCCTGTTTATTGATCTCTTCTGGTACGCGAATGTTTTTCACAAAGACGGACATCCCATGGACGTGCCCCCGCCTTATCCTATTTCCGGCCTTTTCTCAATCGAATTTTTCCTTGAACAGACATTGAATCCGGATATTTGCGATTCCGGCACAAAGACGATCTTGCATTCCGATCAGGAAAGAGGTTGGTTGCCGTTGAGGCGCTCATAAACTGCGACGTATTCATCAATCATTTTCGAGAGATCATACAGATGCCGGGTTTCGTTCATAATCCTCTTGATTTGACTTTCCCGGAAGGCGGCGTCGTGCCGGTGAAACTGGACGCTCTTTGTGAGAGCGTACCAGAGTCCGCCGGAATCATAATCCCGGAAGAGAAAACCATTCCCTTCGGAATGATCCGCGCCGTTTCCCTGGAGGTCTAATTCCTTAATCTTGTCGTGATAGCCGCCCGTATCCCGATTGGTCGCCGTTGCGCCAAAGAGATTGCCGATCTGATCGATCTGTCCGCATGGCTCATAAAGAGACGCGCCGAAGACATCGCTCGCCGCGGCATAACCGAGCATGGAGAGCGATTCCTCGAAATGATGATACACGATCTTGCCGCCTGAAGCCACGGCAATGCGTCCAAGTGTTTCCTCATGTTTTCTGTCCCGCCCGACACCGTCTCCCACGATGGCAATTTGCACATCCTCGTTTTCTATCACAAAACGCAGGGCAATATCTTCCAGGAGTTCCACCCCCTTCTGGGCCGGATCAAGCCGGGACGGCCAATAGAAAAGGATGGCCTCCGGATTGACGAGCAATCCGGTTTTTTTCTGGAATGCGACCAGATTTTCCTTCTTGGCGGCCAGCACGTCATTGTCGGGGCCGTAATTTTTGACCAGAAAAGGACAAACTTCCGGGTACATAAGTCTCGACGGTGCGTTCAAAATGGCTAATGTCGCCCCGTGGTTGTACTTGGCCTTGATCTCCTGACGCACGGCCGCCGAAACAATGGAGCGGTCCAGGAAATAGTCTTCCAGTATCTCATACATAAATTTGACTCCGACGAAATTGATCAGGCTTGCATTCTTGATCGCCGTCGCCTGACAATCGATTGTCTGTTGACCCTGATCAGCGGATATATAAAAATAATCCCTCAGACCTCCTATATCCACACCAAAAAGCATCTCTAAAGGGATCTGGCCCGTGTGGACATTGTGAATGGTATGCAGCACGGGACATCCTGTCGCCTTGGCATAAGCTGTAATGGCGCCTCCGGCCATCCAGTCATGGCTGTGAAGAATCAACCGGCCACCGCTTTTCGCTCTGACGATCTTGATGATGTGATTGACCATCTGTTTTTGAAACTCGGCGGCATTCAGCAGAGGATTGCCGGAATAGGCGCTCATCAAATTGGAAATAAATGAAGCATTGACCAGATGAATCCGGTCCGGATCAATTTTATAACGGATATCCCGCCATTGTTCCTCATTTAAGCCACATTCTTCTTTGAAGCGTTTCTTCAGATTGAGCGTTCCCAAATGGCAGTCGATACCCCGCTCCCGCAAACCCTCGCACAACGCAGCCACAACTTCTCCCATACCGCCGCTTTTCCCGGAAATAAAACGTGCGAGGGTCCCCATGTCCTCCGGCAATCTTCCTATTTCTGGTGTCAGAAGCAGCACGGCGGTTTTTTCAGACATGATCAGGGTCCTTTTCAGATTCTGTCCCTTCAAAGAAGGTCATCATTTGATGTTGCGTCCATTCAGGAACGGGGGAAAGGTCAGCACGCCGGCTTCATCGATGGAAAGCGGCAATGGCAAATTACTCAGTCGGAAGTGGAACGTGTCAGTGCAACAACCTTCTCCACACAGGATGGGGTGCCCGCTTTTCCCTGGCACTTAAGATTCTTGACCACGCGTTGCTCGGTTCTCGCGAATGACAGTGATCGGCAATCACCACTGCATCCCCCAGCACCGACATGGGACTGACAAGGGATACAACCCCACAGAAGGGGCACTGGAAATGCATATGTCCCGATAAGGGATTATGTCCCAGATATCGGAATAAGGCTGAGGACTCAACGCCCCCGTTTAGATCCCATACATCAATTTTCCCGTCTCTTCCGCAGTATGCACACCTGATCTTTCGTGTCGGCATGAACCCTCCTCACAGAATGAAAACGAGCAAAAAGCGGGACCAATGAGTTACCCCCAATAGGAAGCCGTTAGGTTATCGCACTGGCCAACCTGATCTTCCGGGACTTTCTTATGCTTCTCTTCTATACGCAAAACGACCTTTGGCTCGGGTACGCTCTTGTTTTGTTTATCGGGATCAGTCGACTTCGGTAATCCAACGATCACTCTTTCATTGATGGGCGTGATCATGTCTTTCCCCCCTTCTTGGCAATAGCGAACACATCTCTTTTTTTTTACCGCTTCTAATACACGCATGAAAAAACATTTTGTGTATGAACCCGAATACGGAAACGTTCTTTTTGATTAACTTATTATGTTAAGGGAAGATTGACAATACGGGATAAACGCCGGTTTAGCATCAGGTATCTACTGATACTAAGCGAGGGATAGCAGGTAAGATCTCAGATTTTTATCCGTTTTCTTCAAACACAGCTTTCTTCGGATATTGTCCCGGTGAAATTCGACGGCACGAATCGAACCACAAAGCAATGTCGCTATCTCTTTGGTCGTTTTGCCCTCCTTTACAAGTTTGGCGACTTCGATCTCTTTCGGCGTCAAAGCGCTCAATTTTGTAGACAACTTGTTGGCAAAGGGAGAAACAATGTCATTCAGAGACATTTCCAGAATCCTAACATAAGCGGCCTCCCGGGGAGCTAGGGTGCCGCTTTTGAGCTTTTCGATATAAGGTTTCACCAGCTTTTGCATGTTCTGAATGATACTGTCTTCCAACTCGGCTTTATCCTTTTCCCGCTGATCGAGAAGAACTTTCAACGCAACGTTTATTTCTTCCAGGCTGCGGGACTTGGTCAGTAATTCCTGCTCTCTTTTTCTCAATTGTTCCTCTGCGGCCCGCCGCTGCGTAATATCGCGAATTGATTCAATCGCTCCGACGATATTTCCCTCGCTGTCGTATAGGAATGCGGCTTTGCCCCACAGAGCGCGAGGATTGCCGCCGACCAGGGTCCCGCTTTCAGCCAGAATGACATCCGCATCTTTCTTCAAAAATTCATACCGGCTTTCCAGTGAACTGTCCGGTTGAAACAGCAGATCCGCCAGCATGGGGCAGCGCAAACCGTAAAAAGGGACGGCATATGCATAATCGCCCTGACCGATCATGTCGTGAGCCTTGACTCCGGTCATGTCCTCGATGGCTTTATTCCAGACAAGGACGCAACCTGAACGGTCAATGGCAAACGTCGGATCAGGCAGAAAATCGATAATTTCCGACAAGAGACGTTCCGAATCCCGGAGCGCTTTCTCAGCCAAAACCCGCTTGGTGATATCTTCGGATATCCCTTCATAATAGAGAATATCACCGGCCGCATTTTTTACCACACGTGCGTTCAGAGAAACCCAGATCGTCTCTTTGTTCTTGGTATAAAACTGCACCTCGAACCCACGGATAAACCCCTGGGCATCGCAGATTTCCCGGAACTGCTGCCGATCCTCCGGATGAACATAATGTCCCTGCCCGATATCCGCAAAGGCCGCGATCATTTCCTGCGGAGAGTCATATCCGAACATGCGGGCATGGGCCGGATTGACTTCCAGGATGCGACCGTCGGGAGACGACTGGAAAATACCCTCCACGGCGTTTTCAAAAATGCTGCGATAACGTTTCTCCGTCTCGGCCAAGGCTTGTTCGGCTTTTTTTCGTTCCGTGATATCGACCATGACGCCGACCAGTCCACCCAAAACGCCCTGTTCGTCATGAAAGGTAGCCTTGCTGAAAATCACGTCCCGCCGGGTGCCGTCGGCGGCAGTCATCTGCCATTCATACACCTGGTTCCCGGGATTGCGGAAGAGGTCTTTGTCCATCTCCGTGTATTTATCCGCCAAATCCTTGGGGAAAATTTCATAAAGGGTCTTGCCGATAATCGCCTCTTTATTCAAACCGAGGAAGACCTCATACGCCCTGTTGCAACCCATGTAAACGCCCTGGGTGTCTTTGTAGAAAAT
>CAZTYA010000035.1:0-10717 GCA_964617255.1 uncultured Syntrophales bacterium | reverse complement strand
AAATGCAGGAATGACAGAATAAATGCGGGAATGACGAATAAGAAGGCGGTTCATGCCTTTATGACAGAAAAAGGAGGTTGCCATGAATACTTGCCGTCGGTTGTTTTTCGTGCTTGTGCTCGGGTTGTGCCTGAGTGTTCCGGCTTCGGCCCGCGCCGATGTCATCGACAACATTCTTTATATCATCGATCCGGATCTCGTTGCCTCCCGGCCGTTGATCGATTGCCTGGTGCAGGGCAACTCCGTTGACACCTGCGCGAAACAGTGTGCGGACCAGGCGGCCAGCGACGAAATTGCAAAGATGATGGCAGAGGACTCCACCATTGCTTTAGCCGCGAACATCATCAAGGCGGCCACCAAAAAGCCCCAGGGGGACTGGGTCAGAGTTCTCGAACTGGCCGGTGTCGATCTGACTTTCAAGATCGCCTGCAACGCGGGCATTCCCACCGGCGGCCCGGTCAAGAGTTTCATCTGCGGTCCCCTTTTTGCGCCCCTTTTAAATGCAGCCAAGCCGTTTGTCCGGGAAACACTGATCGCCATCCGGGATAAAGACTGGCTCCGTCTGGTTGCCCTGCTCGGACCGGAGACCGCCTGCAAGCTCATCCCCGGCGACGATCCTCTTTCGGGCACGGTCTGCTCCGTTCTGGCCGATCTGGTCGGGAAACTCACCGGTGCGGCCGGCGATGCCGCCCATGCCGCCTGGAGTCAGATCGAAGACTGGTCGGAGGATCTGCAGGGGCAGACCCAGCACATGTCTTACGACGAATTCTACGCCCGTTATATCCGCCATCTTACCCATAAGCGCGCCCTGCAGCGGATTATTTCAGGGCGGAGCTCGCTCGGCCTCGATTCCGGGGAATATGACAGTTGCGTCAAGTATTTCGACAGCCACAAGCAGGCAAAGGACACCGCCCAGAAAACCTGCAGCGACCTGAGTAACCGTCTTCACAAGGAATCGATGGCCTTCGCCGATTTTGCCCAGGCTGTGCCCCAGTCCTATTTCGATACGGCGCTCAAGCCCGCTGTGGCCGACCTGGTTGCGGAGCGTTACTGGACCGACGAGGCAGAGAATTTCCAAACCTTTATCTTCGGCCTGCCGCCTCAGAAATGGGGTCTCGGCAATTTCCCGTCGCCGACCACGGTCTTCTTCGGCGAATACAACAAATGCTACCGTGGCATGGTAGACATGCTGTACGGGGGGAACCCCTACCCGGTCTATCCGGAGATGGCGCCCGACTCTTTGCGGGACTGGGGCTGCTACCAGGCGGCGGGCCTGAAGTTTGCCAAGGCGCTGACGACGGAAAAATTGCGCCTGATCCTGAACGTCAAGCCGAAACTGACGGCGGCCAGCTGCACCCTCGCGCAGTCCGCCGACTCCAAATCTGTTGTTTATAAATGCGGGAACTTCGACGCTTACGTAACCTGCAAGGAGTATTTCAAGGATTACCGCTACGAGCATTGCCGGATCGACAAAGTCGCCGCCGATATATCGCTGGGCAAGAAGCTGGCAGCCATTCTGGGGAAACGCTGTACCTTTGTGGAAACCTCCAAGGAAGGTTACCACGATCCCAAGGTGATCTGTACGCGCGAATGGAAGCATCAGCAGTGCGACCAGCTTCTGCAGCAGCAACTGCAGAATCCCGCTCTGGCCGACCATCCCTTTACGCAGGCCACCGTGAAATGCACGTTTCTCCTGGAACCGTCCTACAAACAGGGCAAGGAAAAAGCCGAGGCGATCATCCAGGCGCTCAACGCCCCGCATGCACCGCCGGGTGATTCAGGGGGCGGGGTGGTGAATACGAATACCGCAGGCATCAGCACTTCCGGCGTTCTGATGCAGGAGAAGAAAACGCTGAATGTTGAAAAGGCGCCTTCAATGAGAGAAAAGCTCGTCCAGGCGATGATTCAGGATAACTGCAGGGCCACTTGGGACCCCCTGGCGCTGCATTGTAAAAATCCCAAGGTTCTGCAGGAGCTGCCGGACAGGCTTCCGGGCACTGTTCTGCCCAAATGTGCGGCGGACCCGGCCAAAGACGGTGCCGATGCCCCCTGCTATGCGGGTGCTTACGCCTATTCGCCGCCCAATCAGGGCGTTGTGATCACGCAACCCGAGCTTTCGGGTGGTGCCCCCGGCGCGAAAAAATCGCCCGTTGTCATCGGAGGGATTGCAACGGCTGAACCGATTGAGAAAAAATTTGCGGTGCCGGAGCTTCCCGAACTGGTTGCCACGGCCGATTTTACCATGTCAGGGCAGCGCGCCCGTTGGGGCGGGAGTCTGACGCTTCAGGCGGGATCGCTGAAGCCCGTTTTCGGCGGAGGCTGCCGGGTTGATGTGGATTATACGGTAGAAAATCGCGGCGCCGCGCTGAGTCCTGCAGCGGCCAGGGATCAATGGACTGTGACCGGACGGAAACCGGATGTGCTGGGAACAGTGGGACGTATTTTGCCGGGCGAAAAACGGAGGCAGCAGGTGACGCTGACGCTTTATCCGGGAACAAACCAGGTTACGCTGAAGATAGATCCGGAAAACAAGATTCCGGAAATCAGCGAGAACAACAACATATACCAGATCAGCGTTATGCTGGCCGGTACGTGCGGAGATGCCCTCCGGCAGAACAGAAAGCCTTCACCGGGGATGGAAAGACCGGGTATAAAACTTGATTCAGAGGGAAGATAAAGGGTGGCGCTGACCGCAATCCTCGCATTCTTTCCCCATGCGTCATGTTCTGCTAATGGATGCCGCATCGGATCCGGGACGGCCTGAAGCGAAAATCAAATATGCGGTTTGTTTTGTAAACGATGTCGCAGGTTTTTAACGTGTATGTACCTCCCTTGAAGGGAGAGGCTGAAAGTCTGTAAAGAAAGGTGCTCCATGCTTTCCCGCCGGGAACTGCTCAAAACCGCATGGCGATACGCCCCCTGTCTGGCGGGGTTATCCCTGTCTGCAACGCTTGCCCCATCTCTTCTCGAACGCTTCACGGGGCGCTCCGGTCTGTCCTGGGCAGAAGATTATATGGCGGAACTCATCCGCACAGCGCCGCGAGCGCGCTTTTGGACAGCCCCGCATCCCGGCGGCGGTGATTGCTCTGTCTGCCACCTGCCGGAGGTGCAGGGCAAAACCCATCAGCACCGTTCAAAAGTCGTCAAATGTCTCCTGTGCGCCCAGGGATGCGTCATCCGCGAAGGCGAACGGGGCAGGTGCCGCGCCCGGATGAACGTCAAGGGGGAGTTGCGGAGCCTCGTTTACGGCCGCCCCATTGCAGTTCATGTCGATCCCATAGAAAAGAAACCCTTCTATCATTTCCTTCCCGGGGTTGAAGCCTTTTCCCTGGCCACGGCAGGCTGTCCCATGCACTGTAAATTCTGTCAGAACTGGGAGATTTCCCAGATCAAACCGGAAGATCAGCCCATCGCCTACGTATCGCCGGAGCAGGCAGCCCGGGGCGCCCGGGAGCGCCGGTCGCCGGTTATTGCTTTTACCTACAATGAGCCGACGGTGTTCACGGAATATCTTCTCGACATCGCGCGCCTGGCGAAAAAGGAGGGGCGCCGATCCGTTCTCATCAGTTGCGGATTCATGAACGAAGCGCCCCTGGCGGAGATGTGTGCAAGCCTCGATGCGATCAAGATCGACCTGAAAGGATACAGCCCCGATTTCTACCGGAAAGTCTGCGGCGCGGAATTGACCCCGGTCCTGCGGAGCATCAAACAGGTGGCGAAAAGCCGGGCGCATCTGGAGATCGTCAATCTGGTCGTGCCGACCCTCAACGATTCGGATAAAATGATGAAGGATCTCTGTAATTGGGTGGCGGGTGAAATCGGGCCGGATGTGCCGATCCACTTCACCCGGTTCCACCCGGATTATCAACTGCTGAACCTGCCGCCGACGCCGGTGAAAACTCTGGAGCGTGCGCGGGAGTTCGCCATGGAGCGGGGGATTCGGTACGCCTATGTCGGCAATGTGCCCGACCATCCGGGGAACCACACCTATTGTCCCCGGTGCCGAAAGGTGGTAATTAGAAGAAGCAGCTTCTTTATTAATGAAATACAGATGAAAAACGGCCGGTGTGTCTTCTGCGGAGAGAAAATCGCCGGGGTATGGTCTTGAAGAAACATGAGGCGACCCATGATCAGAAAATGGATAGGCGTTTTGATCCTCGGGTTTTTTTTATTAGGGGGTGCGATGATGATGGAAGCATGCGGAGAACCGTCCGGAGAGGTTCGTTCTCCCGCTGTGGCGGGACAGTTTTATTCCGATTCAGCCTCTGTTTTGAGGCTGGGCATTGAAAATTACATGGACGCCGCTGTGCCGGCGAAGGTCAAGAAACCCATCGCCCTGATTCTGCCCCACGCGGGCTATATCTACTCCGGCCAGGTGGCTGCCGACGGCTATAACCAGGCCAAGAACCATCCGGTCGATGTGGTGGTTCTTCTCGGGACGAATCACGCGTCAGCGGGGTTCCGGCAGGTCGGCCTCTATCCGGGGCGGGGATTCCGTACCCCCCTGGGTATCGCGGAGATCGACCAGGAGGTCAACGCCGCGCTGCTCCGTGAAGACCGGGATTGTGTCGCCGACAAGGGGGTTCATGCCGCCGAGCATTCCATTGAAGTGCAGGTGCCCTTTGTTCAGGTGGTTTTTCCCAAGGCAAAGATAGTTCCTGTCCTGATCGGGACACCAGACCTTGGCATGTGCACACGGCTGGGGCAGGCCCTGGGCAAGGTCCTGAAAAACCGCCGCGCCCTGATTGTGGCCAGTTCGGATCTTTCGCATTATCCTTCGGCAAAGGATGCGGTGACATCCGATCTTGCCGTTCTGGATGCCATGATCACCCTTGATCCGCGTATGGTTGAGAACACCATCCGGACGCAGATGAGCCGACGGGTGCCGAACCTCCATACCTGCGCCTGCGGCGAAGGGCCGATCATGACCGCCATGGCAGCCGCGAAGGCGTTGGGGGCCGAGGGGGCGCGCGTTGTCAGCTATGCTCATTCGGGCGACACCATCATCGGCGAGCAGAACCGGGTCGTCGGTTACGGCGCCGTGGCGCTGACGGCCGAGCCGGAGCGTTACGATTCCCGTTCCCTGGAACGACCTGTACCGGTTACGGCGGAGACAAACCTCCGTCCGGAGGACAAAAAGGCCCTCCTGGCCTTTGCGAGGGAATCGATCAACTGGTATCTGACCTCGCAGACCCTGCCCCTGGCGCGCGGTTTTGCCCCGCTCCTCCAGCAGCCGCGAGGGGTGTTCGTGACCCTCAAGAAAAGGGGGCAGCTCCGGGGCTGCATCGGGCGGCTGGTGCCCGACATGCCGCTGGGGAAGCTGGTCGGGTCCATGGCCCTCCAGTCCGCGTTCCAGGACCCGCGTTTCTCGCCGGTCAGCGCATCCGAACTGAAGGATCTGGAGGTCGAAATTTCCGTTCTGACGCCCATGAAACCCGTTTCGGGTTATCAGGACATCGTTGTCGGTCGGGACGGGGTGGTGCTCAGCAAGGAGGGCCGTTCCGCCGTGTTTCTCCCCCAGGTGGCGCCCGAGCAGGGCTGGGACCGGGACACGATGCTCGACCACCTGGCCATGAAGGCGGGTCTGTCACAGGACGCCTGGCGCCGGGGCGCCAAGTTCTCCACCTTCCAGGCCATCGTTTTCCATGAAGGGGAGTTCAAGTAGGCGGCATCTCGGTCATTTCGACCGCAGGGAGAAATCTTGCTTTTTCTCTTTAATTGTCACCCCGGGCATCGACCCGGCATCCATTCCCAGAGCGTTTTACTCTGCCAATGGATGCCGGATCGGGGTCCGGCATGATATAACATAATTAAAACACGATGCGTCACCCCGGTTTGGAGGCGGTGTCATCATGCCGGTCTTACGGTCGCGGTCATGCTGAATTCTTCGCTGCGCTCAAGGATAAACTACGCGAAGAAACTAATAATAACGGAATGTTGAAATAAATAGATGCTTCGCTCGGCGCTTCGACATGACAGGGTGCTATGGTGACACGTCCTCTTGGTCCGGGGGTCAATCCTGATCATTTTGTACAGCACTTTTAATGAGGAGAATAAATGGCCGCGCCACGTTCCCGAACACTGTTTCACTTTACCAAGAATCTCGACGTCCTGAAGAACATCCTCAAAAACGGGTTTTTCCCGAAATACAGTCTCGAAGATATTGCCTGGTTTGTCGCGAAGGAGATTCATGCCGTGGCCTTTCCGGTCGTCAGCTTTTGCGACATCCCCCTCAGCCGCATAGCGGATCATGTCAGTTTCTATGGCCAATACGGCATCGGCATGAGGCGGCAGTGGGGAATCAAAAACGGTTTCAATCCGATCGTCTATGTTTCGGAGACCAGCGATCTGGTGAACCTGTTACGACAAATCTCTTTATCCTGCGTTGCCGCCTATCATGCGGACAAAAAGGAGGAACATCTCGATAACTACAGGCGTCTCGCGGGGTTCTGCAAACCCCTTGAGGGCAAGATGCTCGTCAAGGGTCAAACCGTTTCGAAAATCTTCTATCAGGAATCGGAGTGGCGTTATCTGGCCGACCACAAGAAGATACCCAAGTATCTGATGAAGCAGGAATTCCATGACCCCAAAATCCTGGAACCGGCCAATGCGCTTGCGGCAGAGCATTGTGCTTTGAAGTTCACACCACAGAACGTCAAATACATCTTTGTCCGGAGTGAAGAGGACATCCCCGAGCTGGTCGATTTTATCAATGCCGAACTTGGCCATTTCCCACAGCACGAAGTCCAGGTACTCATTGCCAACATCGTCACCCAGGACCTTATTGCCAATGATATCTAGCCGCACCTGTGTCAGGTAATGCGCTGAATCTTAACCCCCGATGTCATTTCGAGAAGCGCAGGCAACGAGAAATCTTGCTTTTGCCCCCTCAGTTGTCACCCCGGGCTCCGACCCGGGGGGCATTTCCAGTACCTTTCTTCCTGCCAATGGATGCCGGATCGGGGTCCGGCATGACAAATAGGCGCCGCCCCTTCAAGGGGAGGCAGGGAGGGGATGGGGTTCGTGTTGTCATTTCGAACGAACGTGAGAAATCTTGCTTTTAACCCCACGCATCCCCTTAATCCCATTCTTAAATTCCGGTTGACATTCCATCCCGACCGTCTTACTCTTCATTCCGCCTTCACGGGGGAGACATAAACTTTCAAAATGATTCGCTTGACAACGTGTAGTCTAGTGGCTACAATTTAACCAACCATGATTGAGATTCGCAAGACGGATGTTTTCGCTGAGTGGCTCGATGGTCTCGCTGATATTCGCGCCCGTGCCCGAATCCTGGTCAGAATTGAGAGACTGGCGGAAGGGAATCCGGGCGATGTGGAACCGGTGGGTGAAGGAGTTTCAGAATTGCGCATCAACTATGGACCGGGTTATCGGGTTTATTACGTGCAGCAGGGGCTGTCACTCATCATCTTGCTGGCCGGAGGGGATAAAAAGACGCAGGCCAAAGATATTAAGGCCGCATTGCGGTTAGCCAGGAATTTATAGGAGTGAGCGATGGCAAAAACCGGTACGACGAAATACGATGTTTCCGAACACCTGCGCACGCCCGAGGAAATGGCGGCTTATCTGGAAGCCTGCATGGAGGAGGCGAACGGGGACGCGGCGTTTATCGCCAAAGCCCTGGGGGATATTGCCCGCGCCAAGGGGATGTCCCAAGTGGCACGGGATGCAGGCCTGTCGCGCGAGAGCCTTTACAAGGCCCTTTCCGGCGAGAGAAGTCCGGGCTTCGATACCATTCTGAAAGTGATCAATGCCCTGGGTCTGAAACTGCACGCCGCCGCCCCATAAGCAGCTCAATGCGCTGAAAGTATGGGTTGTGTTGTCATTTCGAGGAGCGCAGGCGACGGGAAATCTTGCTCTTCTGCCCCATAGGGGTAACCCCGTGCTCAGACCCGGGGTCCATTTCCAGGGCGTGACTTGCTTCCATGTCATTTCGAACGAACGTGAGAAATCTTGCTTTTGACCCCATGCATCCCCCCAATCCTATTAACAAATTCCGATTGACAAACCTTTCCGACCGTCTTACTCTTCTTCCCGCCTGCACGGGGGCTGTTCGCATGAATCAATTAACAGCGAGGCCTTAGCCTCTCAACCATAAATACATTAGTAAAATTTAGAAAGAACACCAGAGAAATATGGGAAGTGTCCCTACATTAAAGGAAGCTGCTCAAACATGAACCCACCTGACCGCGTCAAACAATTAGTCGAAACTTTCGATGACAATCTGGAATCGTACAAAAAAGGTTCCTACAACGAGACCCAGACACGCCGTGAATTCATCGATCCGTTTTTTGAGGAATTGGGTTGGGATATCACCAATAAGCAGGGTTACGCTGAAGCTTACAAAGATGTTATTCACGAAGACGCCGTCAAAGTCGGTGGCGTGACCAAGGCTCCGGACTACTGCTTTCGGATCGGCGGCGCCCGCAAGTTTTTTGTGGAAGCAAAAAAACCGTCCATCAATATCCAGGAAGATACGAACCCGGCCTATCAATTGCGCCGCTATGGTTGGAGCGCCAAACTTGCTCTCAGCATTCTGACGGATTTTGAAGATTTTGCCGTCTATGACTGTCGGCTTAAACCCCTGAAAACAGATAAGGTTTCCCACTCTCGTATCCTTATATTAAGATACACGGATTATATCGATCGCTGGACGGAAATCGCCGATATCTTCTCCCGGGAAGCAATCCTCAAGGGCTCCTTTGACAAGTATGTAGAGTCCAAAAAAATCAAGAAAGGCACAACGGAAGTCGATGCCGCATTCTTACAGGAGATTGAACACTGGCGGGATCTCCTGGCCCGCAATATCGCGCTTCGTAATCCTTCCCTGACCCAGCGAGAGTTGAACTTTGCCGTTCAGCAAACCATCGACCGCATTGTGTTTCTGCGTATTTGCGAGGATCGGGGTATCGAAACATACGGCAGCTTGATGGCGCTGCAGAATGGAGAGCATGTCTATCAACGTCTGTTCCAGCTTTTTAACAAGGCGGACGACAAATACAATTCCGGCCTGTTTCACTTCAAGAAAGAAAAAGACCGTGAGACTTTCGACAACCTGACGCCTAATCTGCAAATCGACGACAAACCGCTGAAGGAGATTTTCAAGAACCTCTATTACCCGGAAAGTCCTTACGAATTCTCCGTTCTGCCGGCCGACATCCTTGGTCAGGTCTACGAGAAATTCCTGGGCAAGGTCATTCGCCTTACTACAGGGCATCAGGCCAAAATCGAGGAAAAACCGGAAGTGCGGAAGGCGGGCGGCGTTTATTATACACCGGCCTATATTGTGGACTACATTGTCAAGAACACCGTGGCTAAGCTGGTCGAAGGGAAGAAACCCGGCCCCAAAGGCGGGGTGAGTCACCTGAAAATATTGGACCCGGCCTGCGGTTCAGGATCGTTTTTGATCGGGGCCTATCAGTTTCTTCTGGACTGGCACCGGGATGCCTATATCAGCGACGGACCGGAAAACTGGGACAAAGGGAAAACACCCCGCATCTACCTTTCACCGAAAGGGGAATGGCGGTTGACCACCGACGAGCGCAAACGCATCCTTCTGAACAACATTTACGGCGTGGACATCGATCATCAGGCGGTGGAGGTGACAAAACTGTCCCTGCTGCTCAAGGTTTTGGAAGGCGAGGACGAACAGAGCATCGGCAAGCAGATGCTCCTGTTTCACGAGCGGGTGCTGCCGGACCTGTCGAAAAACATCAAATGCGGGAATTCCCTGATCGGTCCGGATTTCTATGATTACCAGCAGTTAAATCTCTTTGACGAAGAGGAAATCTTTCGGGTCAATGCCTTCGACTGGCATGCTGAATTCTCAGAGATTATGAAGAATGGCGGGTTTGACGCCGTGATCGGTAATCCGCCGTATGTAAGAATCCAGGGTTTGAAAGAATGGGCGCCTACCGAAGTCGAATTCTACAAACAGCGTTACAAATCTGCCGGTAAGGGGAATTATGATCTTTACGTTGTCTTTGTAGAGCGGGCACTGCAATTACTAAACAAGCAGGGAAGAATGGGTTACATTTTGCCGCATAAGTTTTTTAATGCGCAGTACGGAGAGCCAATACGTAAAATTATTGCCGATGGTCGTTATTTGACCGATGTAGTTCATTTTGGTGATAAGCAAGTATTTGCTGGAGCCACAACATACACATGTCTCTTATTTTTGAGCAAAAGTGGTTCTCACGAATTTAATTACAAAAAAGTTATTAACTTGATTGGCTGGCCTGCAACATCCCAATCCGTTGATAGTGTTATTCCTGTCTCTTCCGTCATTGGAGTTGAGTGGAATTTCTCCGCTGGCGATGGGGCTGAACTGCTTAAAAGATTGAGTCAGATGCCCGTGAAGTTGGGTAATGTGGCTGATAGGATTTTTCAGGGTTTAATAACTGGTGCTGACTCGGTTTTCATAGTTACACCTCAAGGCAAAGATGTTTATCGCTCTGATGCCACTCAACAGGAGCATTTACTAGAAAAAGATTTGTTGCATCCATTGTGTAAAGGATCAGTTAATATCCGAAGATATGAAGTGCGTGAGATAAAAAAATATATTCTATTTCCTTATAAATTTATAGATGGCAAAGCACTTCTTTTGTCATCGCAAGAATTAGCGGCTAAATATCCTTTTGCATGGTCTTATTTGAAAGCGAACCGGGGAGTTTTGGAAGGCAGAGAGCGGGGCAAG
>CAZTYA010000034.1:0-10856 GCA_964617255.1 uncultured Syntrophales bacterium | reverse complement strand
AGCTGACCGTACCGCCTGCCGCTTTCAGGAGGCCGCTCGGGTCCACTGCCGGGCTGGAGGCCGTGGGCTTGGCCAGAGCATAAATCACTTCCGTGCTGCCGATGAATAATTTCAACTGTGCCCGGTTGTACTGGTCATCCGGGATTTTTACCGTTCCCTTGTTTTTGAGACTGAAATTGATTTTGCACTGCGTGTCCAGCCAGATCCGTTCAACAATCAGATCCGGCAGGGGCAATTGCATGATGGCGGGCCCGACAAGCTGTTTCTGGCTTCCCGCCCACACAGACAGTTGCGGCAGGATTGATATCTGTACAAGGATGCAAGTGAAAAACAGGATTGCGGCTGAAATGAGTTTTTTCATGGTTTCCCCTCCCCTTCTTTTTTTAAAAAAACTTACATGCCCATGATTTGTTACAGATCACCGGATATTTTGCTTTCCGACCGTTTTTCGTTCACATATACAGCTATTTATCTAAAGATGAAAGGGTCTAAAAATAGAGTAACTTGCCTCTTTCATCATGTCCATAACTTAAACATGCCTTGACGGGCTGGGGGCTTGTTCGTATATTCTTTGCGGCTTTTTATCGGGACGTTGGGGTGAGAGGTGCAGAAAGCAATTCACCTGACTCCAACCATCCTCGTGAAGGGGAAGATGGATTTTTAAAAGGACTGGATTCCGGCCTGTTAGACGGTGTTGTAATAATGGGTTTAGGTGTGAAGTCATTCTGAGTCCTTCGCTTCTCTCAAGGATAAACTCTGCAAAGAATCTAATAATAACGAAATGTTAACATGAAAAGATGCTTCGCTTTGCAGCTCGGACGACATTGAGACATAGTCTGGGTAACGGAATGAGAAAGACAAGATTTCTCCCTGCGGTTGAAATGACATTGGGATTGTGGCGCAGGATTTTTTACGATTGCTGAGTGCTCAGTGAAAAGGGAATAGATAAGCATTTTTGCCACGGCGACGGGTCCGGGTGTGATCTTTCCGGACGGCGGTAGGGTTGGCGGATTGAGACAGGAGGGTATTTAAGTCATGAACCGGGAAAAACTGATCCGGGATTTAATGGATCGGCATGAAGAGGAAAAGGTCACGTACACCTGCTGTACGCAGAACGGGTGCTGGGATGCCAACTGCATCCTGAAAGTCCGCACGAAAAACGGCAAGCTGACGGCCATCGAAACGGACGACAGCATCAACGCCAACCGGGGGCGGGAAGACGCCTACCTGACCAAGGAACAAATCGACCAGGGCATGGTCCAGCAGCGCCCCTGCGTCATGGGGCACTCCTGGAAAGGCGAGATCGACGCCCCGACCCGCATCACCAAACCCCTGAAGCGTCTCGGCGGCCGGGGGCACGGCAACGGCCATTTCGTTGAAATAAGCTGGGATGAGGCGATCGACACCATCGCTGCCAAAATTAAGGAAACCGTCGAACTTTTCGGTGAAAACAGCATTCTGCACACGCATTTGACATTTTTCGAGTTCTCGAGCTTTCCCCTGAATCCTTATTTCAAAGGCGCCATCGCCTCCTGGTCCGACCACTCCGTTTCCGGAACCCTGGCCGGAGAAAAGGCGCATCTGGGCTACGAACCGGCGAAAAACGTGTTTGCCGGGCAGGGCAAATCCCTGGTCGGCTACGAGGCGCCGGATCTATTCAACTCGAAGCTGATCGTTCTGTGGGGCTGGGATCCCCTGGTGGGGTGGCACGGGTCCGTTTCGTATTACCTGAAGCTGGCGAAGGAACGGGGGGCGAAGATCATCGTGATCGAACCGCGTTACACCCTGAGCGCCGAGGTTCTGGCCGATCAATGGATTCCCATCCGTCCTGGCACCGACGCCGCCATGATGCTTGCCGTGGCCCAGGTCATTTATGAAGAAAAACTGTGGGACAGGGCCTTTGTAGAGCGGTTCGTCGAACCGGAAGGGTTCGAGAAATTCCGCCGTTATCTGATGGGCGAGGAAGACGGGGAGATGAAATCTCCGGAATGGGCGGAAGAGATTTGTGCCGTGCCGGCGGAGACGATCCGGGCGTTCGCCCGCCTGTACGCGGCCAGCGCTCCCGTCCATCTGCAGTGCCATTACAGCGTTTCCAAGCGTCACTACGGAGAGTATGCCACGACGGCCTCCATCTTGCTTCAGGCCATGACCGGCAACATCGCCCGGCCGGGCGGCTGCGAAAGCGGCTCCGTGCTGGTCACGCCGACCCATTTCCCGTCGCTTCCGGACGTCAACGCCGAATTCAACCGGGCGCCCCGCGAATTTATGCCTCATGTCTGCATGGTAAACAACAAGCTGGCCGAAGCGGTCACCCTGCGCCCAAAATACGATGCCGGTGAAATCACCGAAGCCGAATATCGCGCCGCCATCGGCTGTCCGGAGGGGTCGCCGCTGCCGAACATCCAGTTTGTTTTCTTCGGCAACAACTGGCTGAACAACCTGCAGGATCTGAACAAGCGCCTGAAAGCCGCCTCGATGCTGCATTTTACCTGCGGACTCGGCTGGCATATCAACTCGCCCACCGTGCAGTTCATGGATATCGTTATTCCCGCTCCGATTCACCAGCTCGAATCGACGGATCCCTTCCACCTGGACGCGAAACGCTTCCGCACGGGACCCGGCGGGATGAACAACTACATGTTCTACTGCGGCAAGGCCCTGAATCCCCCGGGAGAAATCCGGCCGGTCGAATGGTTCTGGACGCAGATTGCCAACAAGCTCGGTGTCGGTGAAAAGTACAATCCGAAACTGAAGGACGTACCCTGGGACAAATGGGACGAGGAGGTCGAAAAGCTCTACCGCGCCGCCTACGAAAAATGGATCAAGGATGAAAACGGCGCCTTGCAGGCGGCGGGGATTGAAATGAAGCCATGGGAGGAATTCCTGAAAAATCCGGTCATCCGGGTGCCGATCGACGAACCTTTCCACGCCTTCAAGAACACCATCGCGGACGGAACCGAGGCGTTCCTGACGCCTTCCGGGAAGATCGAGTTTTATTCCGGCCTGGTGGCCGATACGGACATCAGTAAGAGATGGGGCGGGAAAATCGATCCGCTCCCGCGCTGGAAACCCTCGTACATGACGGAACCGCCCCGGGATTCCTATTTCTCGCCGCGGACCCGAAACTATCCGCTGTCGATGGTCACGCCTGTTTCCCTTTACCGCGACCTGTCGTGCCATGACCAGAACCCGCTCCTGCGGGACTGCTACAACCACCGTTTGTGGATTTCGCCCGCCGATGCGAAGAAGCGCGGCATCCGGGACAATGACGCCGTTGAGGTCTTTAACGAGTATGGCCGGACGCACATGCGCGCCTACGTGACGTCCAAAATCATTCCGGGTACCGTCGCCATCCACTTCGGCGCATGGTACATGCCCGATGAGAACAAAACGGAGGACATGCCCTATGGTATGGACACACGCGGTTCGTGCAATTTCTTAATCGGCGACGTCCATTTACCTCATGTGGTCAACAGCATTCTCACCGCCGGTCTGGTGGAAGTGAAGAAATTGGGAGGGAACGAATAATGTCTCAATACGCATTTTATTTCGATCAGAGCCGGTGCTACGGCTGCCAGACGTGCAGCGTGACCTGCAAGGACTGGAATTTTCTGGCTCCGGGGGCGGAGAAATGGATGACCGTCTACGATTTCGAGGACGGTGTTTTCCCGGATCTCCGGCTGCATATCCTGGCATTCGGCTGCGGCCATTGCGAAAAGCCGGTCTGCCTGAGCGCCTGCCCGAACGGCGCCATTTTCAAGGAGGAAAAGTACGGAGCCGTCCTTGTCGACCCGGATAAGTGTCAGGGAACACGCCAATGTGCTGTGGCCTGCCCCTATGGAGCGCCGAAATTCGCAAGCGATGCGCCGGGCACGAAGATGAGCAAGTGCACCATGTGCATCGACCGCCTGGAGAAGGGGAATATCCCGGTCTGCGTGGCTGCCTGTCCGCTCCGGGCATTGGACTTCGGACCCCTGGAGGAGATGATCGCCCGCTACGGCGATTTGCGACAACTCGACGGCATGCCCGCCCCGTTAACGAAACCGGCGTTCATCTGCAAGGCGAACTCATCGAAGCAGAACCTGGTGCCGTACGACAAGGACAGGGCGGTTGAACTGATGCGCGTCCGCAAGGACATGGGTTTCGTTTTTGACCGTGTGGAAGATGTCACGCAGCTCGAGCCGGGAACGGTCAAGCGGACCCGTAGCGCGTTCAGAATGAAGCATACGAACAATGCGGATCTGATGGACGCCACCCGGAACGATATCGGGTAACGGGGCGGAACGAGCTCTCTGGAATGGAGAACGCATCATGAACCTCAATTCAGTGGATTTAATTTACTTTTCACCAACCCGGTCTACGCAAAAGATCGTTGAGGCGATTGCAACCGGGATCAACGTGCAAAGCACCCGGATTTTTGATCTGACGTATCCGGACGCTCCGGCGACACTGCCGCAGGAATGCCAAGGCGATCTGGCGGTTATCGGGGCGCCCGTTTATGCGGGCCGTCTTCCGGGGACAATGACTTCTCGCTTCGAGCTTGTCAAAAGGCGTGGGGTGCCGGCGGTCATCGTAGTCGTCTACGGCAACAGGGCTTATGAAGACGCGCTTCTCGAATTGCATGATCTTGCCGTCCAGGCAGGATTCGCCCCTGTCGCATCGGCGGCGTTTGTCGCAGAACACTCCTTTGCATCCGCTGAGTTTTCGGTTGCAGCCGGACGACCTGATAAGGATGACCTTGAAAAGGCCAGAGATTTGGGTGAAACCGTCCGTGAAAAAACTTTGGCAATCGACACCCCTCAGGATATCGCTTCACAAAAGCCCCCCGGCAATTTCCCCTACAAGGAGCAGCGCATATTTGCGGGCATTACACCATCGGTCGATGCAAAACTGTGCACAAAGTGCATGGCATGCGTACCGGTTTGCCCGACCACTGCGATCAGTGAAGATGATCCCCTGGTGATCGCAGCGGATCTTTGCATCAGGTGTTGTGCCTGCATCAAATCATGTCCGACGGAAGCCAGAACGATGAATCACCCGAAGATCAGACAGATTGCCGAGTTTTTATCCAAGAACTGCATGGATCGGAAGGAGCCGGAAATCTTCATATAAAAACGGCATCAATTTGCCAACATTGGATGCCGGGTTGCGCTCCGCTTACCCGGAATGACTTTGTAACCCAATCCCCACCCCTTCAAGTGGCGAGGGCAAAGATTTTTTGCTGCCGCCTGAGATGACAACCATCCAATGGGTTACACCCTAGATTTGCTTTTACATTTGAGAGCAAATCTGATGATCACGCCGCTATATCCGTTTTCGATCGGGAACAGCGGAAAAGATTCTCATCTGAAAGGCGGACCCATCATATCGAAACATTGCTGTCCATTGTTTTACCCAAAAGCACGAATTCCCTTTAACATTTAAGAAATTTTGTCTTGCAAGGGCAAAAAGCATGTGATAGAAGGACTGCCAATTCAGCGAGAAAGGTTGATGAGTGGGCATTGCCCACTTTTTTTGTTTCTGAGCCGATGACGCCTGTCGATACGCTACGAGATAAAGTTTGGGCGCTCCTGGAGCCGGTGGCGGCAGCCAACGGGATGGAGCTGATCTATGCCGAGTGCCTCCGGATGCCCTCCCGGTGGATTGTCCGGATTTTTCTGGACCGGGAAGGGGGGATCACCCTGGACGACTGCTCCGTGATCAGCCACCAGGCGGGGGACATCCTGGACGTACACGATACGCCGCCGGGGCCCTACACGCTGGAGGTATCGTCGCCCGGGCTGGACCGGCCCCTGTATCGCGACCAGGATTTCCTCAAATACCGCGGCTCCGTGATCAGGCTGAAAACGGACCGGAAGATCGAAGGCATGAAACATTTCAAGGGGAAACTTTTGGACTACCGGGAAGAGGGCGGTGAAAAGCTGCTTTTGCTCGGGGCGGGAGACAAGACATATCGCATTCCCCGGGAGGCCTTTGTCAGGGCGAACCTGGAGTACGATATCTGATGTAATAAGTAATTTGGCTTCCGTCATGACATGTGATGGAAACGCCGGTCATTTTACGTGAAATGACGCGATAACCGTTTGCTTCCCGGTACGCAAGAAGAAACGGTAAACAGGTGAACACAAATCATCAATAGGGAGGTTGCTGTGTCAATGCTGCCGGAACTTAAACGTCTGATCGAACAGATGGGTAAGGACAGGGGTCTGGACAAGGAGATCATCATCGAAGCGCTGGAGGCGGCCATGCTCTCCGCCGCGCGGAAGAAGCTGGGACCCCAGGTCGATGTCGAAGCCCACTACAATGAAGAAACAGGGGAGATCGAGGTCTTCCAGTTCAGGGTCGTTGTGGAGAAGGTGACCGATCCGGACACCCAGATATCCCTGACTTACGCCAGACAGGAACTGGACGCGGAAGCGGAACCGGGAGACAGTCTCGGCGCGAAGATCGACGCCTCTACCTTCGGTCGCATTGCCGTCCAGACGGCGAAACAGATCATCATCCAGAAGGTCAAGGACGCTGAGCGGGATAATGTCTACGAAGAATACAAGGACCGCAAGGGGGAAATCGTCAACGGTTTTGTCCAGCGCTTCGAGGGTGGAAGCATCATCGTCAATCTGGGCCGCGCCGAGGGTGTCATTCCCACGTCGGAACAGATTCATCGTGAAGTTTATAAGCGGGGCGAGCGGGTCAGGGCCTACCTGCTGGAAGTCAAGCGGATCACCAAGGGGCCTCAGATCATCCTGTCACGTACCCATCCGCATTTTCTCCGGGCGCTCTTTGAAATCGAAGTGCCGGAAATATCCGAAGGATTGATCGAAATCATCAATGTCGCCCGCGAACCGGGGAAAAGATCGAAGATTTCGGTTCGGACCTACGACAAGGATATCGACCCGGTCGGCGCCTGCGTAGGCATGCGGGGTTCCCGTGTGCAGAGCGTGGTCCAGGAACTGCGAGGGGAGAAGATCGATATCGTACCGTTCTCCAACGACGCTGTGCAGTACGTCTGCAGTGCCCTGTCTCCGGCAAAGGTGAGCCGCGTTTTCGTGGACGACGAGCATCACTCCATGCTGGTCGTGGTGCCTGACGATCAACTTTCCCTGGCGATCGGGAAAAACGGCCAGAATGTACGCCTGGCGGTAAAACTGACGGGCTGGAAACTGGACGTCAAGAGCGAAACCCTGGAAGCCAACAAGACGGAAGAGGGCTTCACAATCTTGACGAAAATCACCGGTGTCAGCGACGAGATGGCAGAGCGTCTCTTCAATGAAGGATTGAAAAGTATCGCAGCCGTGGCTGCCGCAAATGCTGAAATGTTGTCTGCCATTCCCGGTATCAGCGAAGCGCTGGCCCAGGCTTTGATCCGTGAGGCCACGAAGCTGCTGGACCAGGAACTGGGCGTGGGGTAGAGATATAACCATATGTATTTATTGCTTAATATTGCCATGAATCACATCGTAGGGGAGTTGGGGGTATGATCAAAAAGAGAGTGTATGAGTTGGCCAAGGAACTGGGCCTTGAAAACAGGGAATTAATCTCGCGCATGGAAAAGATGGGCATCTCGGCAAAATCCCACTCAAGCACCCTCGAGGACGGCGATGTCGAACGCATCACCCGTGAAATTCGGGGCGTCGATTCACGGGAGATGGAGGAAAAAAGGATCACGTCAACGATCATACGTCGCCGGGCTGTGCGTCCGACTGCAGAAGAGGAAAAAGCCGAAACGGTGGAAGAAGCCGCTCCGGTTGCCGCTGCCCCCGCAGAACCCGAAACTCCGCCCAAAGAGAAAAAAGAAGAAATCAAAGAGCCTGCAGCGCCGGAAGCAGAGGCGGTCGTTTCACTGAAGCCGGCTGTGAATGAGGCTGTTCACGAAGAGGAACGCCATCCGGCAGTCAAAGCCAGGGAAAAAGTTGCACCGGTTGCCCCCGTGTCACCGGCCCCGGAGGAGCAGATTACCCCCGTTGCCGATGCCAAGGTGGCGCCGCCTTCCGAGGTGAAGGCGACCCGGGAGCCTGTTCCACCTCCCAGGGCAGAAGTGCCTGCTGGTGAGAGACCCGCCCCGATCATTCCGCCCGGGGCGCCGCGCGTTTCTGTTAGAAAACCGGAACCGCCTAAAATAATAAAGGAAATCGTTCCGGCCGGAGCGGAAAGACCGCCGCAGCCCGCACCGGAAGAAGACAAGGGTCGAAAAAAGAAAAAGGTTCCCCTGGAGCAGCATGTCGAAGAGGCGGTTCCGGTTAAGAAAAAATCTTTCCTGAAGAAAATCACTGATAAGAAAAGCCGCCACATCGAGATTGAGACGGAGGAACGGCCTGTTCGATGGCGGGAGGAGAAAAAAGCCGCCCCCGTCAAGATGAAAAAGACCCAGATCACCACGCCCAAGGCGATCAAACGCCGGATCAAGGTAGGGGAAGCGATCAGCGTCGGCGAACTGGCCAAGAAAATGGGTGTGAAGGCGGGGGATGTGATCAACAAGCTGATGGCGATCGGCATTATGGCGACGATCAACCAGTCCATCGATTTCGACGCGGCGAGCCTGATTGCCTCCGAATTCGGCTACCAGGCGGAGGCGGCGGCCCAGGAATTCGAAGAGGCGATCCTGAAAACGGAACAGGCGGCCAAAAATCTGCAGCCCCGTGCCCCGGTTGTGACTATTATGGGGCATGTCGATCACGGGAAAACCTCTCTGCTGGATGCGATCCGCAAAACGAACGTCATCGACGGCGAGGCCGGCGGCATTACCCAGGCCATTGGCGCCTACCATGTTCGCCTCAAGGACAGGGACATCGTTTTCCTCGACACGCCGGGTCATGAGGCGTTTACGGCCATGCGCGCCCGAGGGGCCAAGGTAACGGACATCGTCGTTCTGGTCGTGGCCGCTGACGACGGCGTCATGGACCAGACCGTCGAGGCCATCAACCATTCCCGCATTGCCGGTGTGCCGATTCTGGTGGCCATCAACAAGATGGACAAACCGGGCGCCGATCCGGGGAAGATCAAACAGGCCCTGACGGAGCACAATCTGGTGTCCGAGGAATGGGGCGGGGATACTATTTTCTGCGAGGTCTCGGCCAAAAAGAAGGAAGGTATTGAGGATCTTCTGGAGATGATTCTTCTGCAGGCGGATGTCCTCGATCTGACGGCGGATCCGGGTCTGCCGGCCCGGGGCGTCATTGTCGAGGCGAAACTGGACAAGGGCCGCGGTCCCGTGGCCACAGTGCTGATTCAGGAGGGGACGCTCAGGGAAGGGGATGCCTTTGTCTCCAAGATGGAATGGGGCCGGGTGCGGGCCATGTACAACGACCAGGGCGGCAAGGTCAAGGAAGCGGGGCCGTCCATGCCGGTTGAGGTAATCGGATTCTCCAGCGTGCCCCAGGCCAGCGCCGAGTTCGTGAGTGTCGAGGACGAGAAAAAGGCCCGCGGCATTGCCGAATACTGGATTCGGAAGGAACGGGAGAAGGAGCTTTCGGCGACCTCGAAAATCACCCTGGAGCAGCTCTACCAGAAGATCAAGGAAGGCGTGAAGGACTTGAACGTAATCCTCAAGGCCGATGTCCAGGGGTCGATAGAAGCCCTGGGCGATGCGCTGACGAAACTCAGCACGGACGATATCAAACTGAACATTATTCACAGTTCCCCCGGCACGATTACTGAAACGGATGTCATGCTGGCCTCGGCCTCCAATGCGATCATCATTGGGTTTAATGTACGTCCCGATACCCGGGTGGTGGAAATCGCGGAACAAGAGGGAGTCGATATCAAGCTTTACGACATCATCTACAACGTGATTGCCGATGTACGGGCCGCCATGGAGGGACTCCTGGAGCCGGAATACAAAGACATTACCCAGGGCAAGGCGGAAGTGCGCGAACTCTTCAAGGTGCCCAAGGTGGGGACCATCGCCGGCAGTTTCGTGACGGAAGGAAAGATTACGCGAAAATCCAGCGTGCGCCTTGTCCGGGACGGGATCCAGATTTTCGATGGCAAGATCCTGTCGTTGCGACGGTTTAAGGATGATGCGAAGGAAGTGCTTTCCGGATTTGAATGCGGTATCGGCATCGATGGGTTTAACGATCTGAAGCTGGGAGACATTATCGAGGCCTACACCCAGGAGAAGGTCGAACGGAAACTGTAATCACAGAAAAACGCAGGAGTTTATGACCTGATGATGGTGGTGGGATCGGGTATTATTGATGTCCTGATACCGGAATGTCGGTCGCTCAAGGAAAAAAGAGGCGTGCTGAAGCAGTTGCTGAAGCGCACCCAGAACGAATTTAATGTGTCGATTGCCGAAGTGGACGACAACGATCAGTGGAAGCGTGCCCGGATCGGTTTCTGTGTCGTCGGCAATGACAAACAGTATATCAATGCGAAAATGGACCACATTCTGGATTTCATTGATCGCATGCAGGTCGCTGAAATTGTGAAAACCAAAATGGAAATCATGAGTATGGCCGACCTGATGGACCCCTGGGAAGGGGATGTTGAAAAATATGACGAATTTTAAAAGGGCGGACCGGGTCGCCGAACTCATTCAGCATGAACTTTCGGATATTCTCTTAAAGGAGATCCGTGATCCACGGATCGGCACCCTCACCATTACCGGGGTGAAGGTCAGCGACGACCTGCGGGTCGCCAAGATCTTTTTCGTCGAAATGGGACAGGATGCCTGCCGACAGGAAACCCTGGACGGACTGAAGAAAGCGACGAGCTTTATCCGGAAAGAGCTGGGACGCAGGCTGCAGCTCCGCTATACCCCGGAGATTATCTTCCGAACGGACCCGTCTTTTGCTTACGGGAGCCGGATCGACCGGATATTGATGGACTTGGAGAATCAGAACAAAGACCATGCTTCA
>CAZTYA010000033.1:0-10879 GCA_964617255.1 uncultured Syntrophales bacterium | reverse complement strand
TTCAATTGCCCCGGAGTGAATTTGTCGGCATCGATTACGCACAGCGCCATGTCCAAACGGCACAGGAAATCATCCGGGACCTTGATTTGAAAAACATCCGGGTGGAACACGCCAGCATCCTCGACGTAAACGCATCCTGGGGAAGTTTTGACTACATCATCTGCCACGGCGTTTATTCCTGGGTCACGGAAGACGTCCAGGATAAGATTTTTTCCATTTGCGCGGAAAATCTCAGCGCACAGGGCATCGCTTACGTCAGCTATAACACCTACCCAGGCTGGCACATGCGGGAAATGATCCGGCGGATGATGATCTACCACACCGGCCGCCTCACCGATCCCACCCGGAAGATCCAGCAGGCCCGGGCGCTGATCGATTTTCTGGCCCGGTCGGTTCCCACCCGGGACAACGCCTATGGCATGCTGCTGAAGAGCGAACTGGAAATCATCAAAAAGAGCCGCGATTATTATCTCTTTCACGATCATCTGGAAGAACACAACACACCCCTTTACTTCAGTCAGTTCGCGGACAGGATGGCCCGTTATCCGCTGCAATATCTGGGCGAGGCGGATTTTCACACCATGCTTTCGTCCGGTTTCTCCGAGGAAGTCCGGGAAACGCTGAAACGGATCGCACCGGACATTATCCGGGCGGAGCAATATATGGATTTCCTGCGTAACCGTTACTTTCGTCAAACCCTCATCTGCGGCAAAGACATTTCCCTGAAGCGCAACCTGACACCCGCCGCTCTCGACGGTTTGCTCGTTGCGGCCCATATCAAACCGGAACATGAGCCGGTCGATCTCTCTTCCGGGGTAAAAGTAACCTTCCAGAGTACGCGCAAATCGACCCTGCAAACGAGCCGCCCGCTGACCAAGGCCGCCATGGTCGTCATGAAAGAACACTGGCCCCGGGCTCTCGGGTTGGAAGACCTGTTCCGGAAAATCCGGAAAAAACTTTCCATACATCAGGTGGAGTCGGACATCAACACCGAAGAAAACAGGAAGCTGCTGAAAAAAGATCTGTTGCAGGCCTATACGATCAACATGGTGGAACTGCATACCTATCAACCTGCCTTTCAGCGGATCATACCCGGAAAGCCCAAATTATCGCCCCTGGCCGTCTATCAGATCGCCAGGAACCGACCCGTCACCAGCCAGCGCCATGAGTCGGTCCGGGTCGACCAACTCGCACAAAGACTGGCGCCCTATCTCGACGGGAGCAGAAACCGGTCGGAACTTTCCTGGATCATCAGGGAACTGATCGAACAGGGCCGATTGGTCGTTAAAAAGGATGCAACGCCCCTGACCGCCGCGGACTTGACGGAAGAAATCCTTGACGGAATGGTGGACCGCGTCTTACATAACCTGGCCGGATCGGCGCTCCTGGTGTGATCGATCTGCGGGACCGACTTCCAAAACCACGGAGGAACAAGAAAACTGAATTCCAAATGGATCAAAACCCTCGCCAGCGGCCTGGGTCTCGGATATTTACCGTGGGCGCCGGGAACAGCGGGAAGCCTCCTTGGCATTCCGTTGTTTTACGCCATCTCCTTTTTCCCCTGGCCGCTCTACCTGCTGACCGCGGCGGCTTTCACCTGCCTGGCCGTTTATGTCGCCCATGAAGCGGAAATCCTCTTCGCCAGAAAAGACGCCCCCTGTATCGTCATCGATGAGATCGCCGGCATGCTTTTCACCTGTTTCCTGGTAACGCCGACCGCCGTTCACATCGCTGCGGGATTTGTCCTGTTTCGTTTTTTCGATGTGGTGAAGATCTTTCCGGCGAACTGGTTTCAACGACACCTGCCCGGAGGATGGGGGATTGTCGCCGACGACCTGGCGGCAGGAATTTACGCCAACCTGATCCTGCTGGTCCTGATCTATCAATTTGGAATTTAGCCCCGGAGGTAACAGAGCATTGAATATCGGTATTCTTACCATTGGCGATGAATTGACCAGCGGCCGTGTTCAGGACGCCAACGCATCCTGGATCGCCGTCCGGCTAACCCGGGAGGGATGGAACGTGGTCTCCATGCTGTCCGTGGGGGATGAAGCCTCCGCCATACACCGGGCCATCGATTATTTTCCAGGCCACTGCGACGCAGTTGTAATCACCGGCGGGCTGGGACCGACTGCCGATGACATCACCGCGGAAGCCGTCGCAAAAGCCTGCGGGCGTCCCCTGATTCAAAACGACCTGGTCCTGACCGCTTTGCAGGCGCGAATGGACGCCTGCGGTTTCCGCTGGACGGAAGGCCACGCACGACAGGCCCGCTTCCCGGATGGGGCCGAAGTCATCCCCAATTCCGTGGGTTCGGCCTGGGGTTTTTCGCTCACACACCGGAACTGTCTGTTTATCGTCGTGCCCGGCGTACCCGTGGAAGCCGCCCAAATGGTTACGGACCATGTCATTCCCCTCCTGCGACGCATCGCGGCGGCGCCGTTTATGACGGTCCTGTCCAGAACCCTCAAGTTTTTCGGCATCCCGGAAAGCGAAATCGAGGAAAAGATCCATAGTCTTGGGCTGGAAAATGGAGCCGTCCAGATCGGGTTTTATCCCCAGTTTCCGGAGGTGCACCTGGTCCTGACAGCCCGCCATGCAGAACAGGAGCAAGCGATCAAGAACCTGCAAAACGTCGAGGAGCCCATCTCTGAAGCACTAAGCCCATATCTGTTTGGCCGCGACGAGGAAACCCTGGAGTGTGTCGTGGGTGCGCTGCTCACGGCCAAGGGGTTGACCCTGGCCGTCGCCGAGTCCTGCACGGGCGGCCTGATCGCGGACCGTCTGACGGACGTCTCCGGCAGCTCTTCTTACCTGGAACGCGGCGTCGTCACCTACAGCAACGCCTCCAAGATGGCCTTGCTTTATGTCCCGCAGGAAATCCTGACCCAACACGGCGCCGTCAGTGAACCGACGGCCAGACGGATGGCGGAAGGAATTCGAACCGCGGCGGGCGTCGATCTGGGGCTCAGTACGACAGGCATTGCCGGTCCCACGGGGGCCGTTCCGGGTAAGCCCGTGGGAACTGTTTACATCGCCCTGGCCCATGCGTCAGGGACCATCTGCCGGCATTGTGTATTTCGCCGGGACCGGCGCAAGGTTAAAATCGCCGCTGCCCACACAGCCCTTATGATGCTCCGGGAATATCTCCTCTCCCGCGCAGGCGGCGACAACTGAAGCAAGGAGCGGGTAAATGACCTCAGAGAGCATGATGCGGGCCTTCCTGGCCCTTGATCCCCCGCCGGAGGTGCTGCGGAAAATCATCGCCCTGCAGGATATTTTAAAAAAGCAGATCCCCCGCGGTGTCCGCTGGGTCAATCCCGATGGCATCCACCTGACTCTGAAGTTCCTGGGGAATATTTTCCCCTCCCACCGCGACGGGATTCAATCCCTGCTGCCGGAAATCGTTGGCGCCCACCCCGCCTTTACCCTGTCCGCAGGCCGGGTCGGCGTTTTCCCCGGTATCGCCAAACCCAGGGTCATCTGGGTGGGCATCGGTGGCGAAACCCGGGCGCTCTTCACCCTGCAGCAAGATATTGAAGAAGCCCTTGAATCGATAGGATTTCCCAGAGAAAACAGGCCGTTTCGGGCTCACCTGACCCTGGGGCGGATCAAGGACCCGCGGGCTTGCCAGGGCATGGAAACGGTCATCGCCCAGGGGCAGGGTTTCGCCGCCGGCAGTTTCAAGGCGGATAAATTGCTGTTTATAAAAAGCAACCTGACGCCGGCCGGGGCGATTTATTCGCACCTGGCCAATTTTCCCCTGGCGGGATAGGCACCCGAGGTTCCGGCACGACCGGCATGGAAGATTGTTTTTGATGGCAATTTTGGGGAAGAATGATATAGGACCGGATGGGTTGAAAAGGATTCCTTTGGGCGATCATGCAGCGCGCTTTTCTCTAAGGGGAATGATCTCACTGTACGCGCGGCGGCGATGCGCCGGAGGGGATCGGCCGATTTGACCAGCAGATATGGCGGGGAGCATTCATGACCTTGCCCGCAATATCGGATATCAACCGGGGGAAGGGATCCTCACGACTTGAACGGTCGTCAGGGGATAAATCAATCAAAAATAATATTCAGGAGGAAACCATGGCTTCGGATATGGACAAGGGCAAAGCGGTTGAACTGGCGATTACCCAGATCGAAAGGCAATTCGGTAAAGGCTCCATTATGCGGCTGGGAGGGGCAGACAAAGTAACGGATGTATCCGTGATTCCGACGGGTTCTCTGAGTTTGAATCTCGCCCTGGGCGTCGGCGGTGTTCCCCGGGGACGGATCATTGAAATCTTCGGACCGGAGTCGGGCGGCAAAACGACCCTGGCCCTCCATATCGTAGCCGAAGCCCAGAAACAAAACGGAATCGCCGCTTTTATCGACGCGGAACACGCCCTCGATGTGACCTATGCCAGGAAAATCGGGGTAAACACCGATGAGCTGCTGATCTCTCAACCCGATACGGGGGAGCAGGCCCTGGAAATCGCCGAGACGCTCGTACGCAGCGGCGCGCTGGACGTTCTGGTCATCGATTCCGTGGCGGCTCTGGTCCCCAAAGCCGAACTGGAAGGAGAAATGGGAGACGCCCAGATGGGACTGCAGGCAAGGCTCATGTCCCAGGCGCTCCGGAAACTGACCGGCAGCATCAACCGCTCCAAAACCACGGTCATCTTCATCAACCAGTTGCGCATGAAAATCGGTGTCTTCTTCGGCAACCCCGAAACCACGACCGGCGGCAACGCCCTGAAATTTTATGCCACGATGCGTCTTGACATCCGCAAGACGACATCGCTCAAGCAAGGGCAGGATGTGATCGGCATGCGAACCCGGGTCAAGGTGGTCAAAAACAAACTGGCGCCGCCTTTCCGGGAAACGGAGTTCGATATTATCTTCGGGGAAGGCATTTCGAAGGAAGGAGACTTGATCGATCTTGCCGTAGACCAGGGTATTATCGAAAAAAGCGGTGCCTGGTACTCCTTTAAGGGGGAACGGATCGGCCAGGGCCGGGATAACTCCAAGCTGTACCTGAAGGAACATCCCGAAATCGCGGAGACCATCGAGGCCATGCTTCGGGATAAGCTGGGCCTCCCCGTCATTGCGGGAGGCGATGCGGTCTGACCGTGGAAATCTCGCCCCTGGAGAAAGCCAGGCGGCAGGCTTTCCGCCTCCTGTCCTTGCGGGCCAGGAGCGAAAAGGAAATCCGGGATCGCCTGACGGCAAACCATGGCGGGGAAATCGCCGCCGAGGTGATCCGGCAACTGCAGGACGAAGGATTTCTCAACGATCAGGCCTTTGCCCGGGAACGGGCCCGCCAACTGGCCGTCAGTCGTCTGGAAGGAAACCGTGCCATCGAAGCGGATCTCTTCCGTAAAGGCATTGACCGACCGATGATTACCGGGGCTATTCAGGCAGCCCGGGAAGAGTTGAGTGAACCGGAGGCCATCCGGAAGCTCCTGGCAAAACGGGGGCAACCACCGGCGCCGCCTGACCGGTCCTGGACACAAAAAACGGGACGTTATCTCCTGTCGAAAGGTTTTTCGGCGGGGTTGATTTTTGAGGTATTGAACGAATAAATTTGTTTCGGATCATCGATCCGGTGTTTCATCGCAGTGAAAGAGGAGGGTATTGGCAGGGATGATGACGGGGAGTGAAATCAGGGAGAGTTTTTTAAAATTTTTTGAAGGAAAGGGTCATGTGAGGGTATCCAGTTCATCCCTCGTGCCCAAGGACGACCCGACACTCCTTTTTACCAATGCCGGTATGGTGCAGTTTAAAAACTGCTTCCTGGGACTGGAGGACCGGGGTTACCGCCGGGCCACATCCTCTCAAAAGTGTGCCCGGGCGGGCGGCAAGCATAACGACCTGGAAAATGTGGGGGTAACGGCGCGTCACCACACCTTTTTCGAAATGCTGGGTAATTTCTCCTTCGGCGATTATTTCAAGAAAGAGGCGATTGGGTGGGCGTGGGAATACCTGACCGAGGTTCTGCAATTACCCAAGGACCGCCTCTGGATTACCATTTACGAGAACGATGACGAGGCCCTTAAAATCTGGCATGAGGAGATGAAAGTCCCCCTGGAGCGTATCGTCCGTATGGGCGAAAAGAGTAATTTCTGGATGATGGGGGACACAGGACCCTGCGGGCCCTGCTCGGAAATCCTGTTTGACCAGGGCGAGGGCACGGGCTGCGGGCGAGCGGATTGCGACGTGCACTGCGACTGTGACCGTCATCTGGAAATCTGGAATCTTGTGTTCACCCAGTTCGACCGTGACACCGCCGGAAATCTGAATCCTCTGCCAAATCCGAACATTGACACGGGCATGGGGCTGGAACGCCTCACCGCCGTCATGCAGGGCGTTAAGAGCAATTACGACACCGATCTTTTTCAGGATATTATCCGCTATACAGAAGATATCAGTGGGAAGCCTTACGGCGCAGCCGAAGACCAGGATATCTCCATCCGGGTTATCGCCGACCACAGCCGGGCCGTCACATTCCTGATTGGAGACGGCATTCTCCCATCCAACGAAGGCCGGGGGTATGTCCTCCGCAGAATTCTGAGACGCGCCGCCCGGCATGGCAAGCTCATCGGACTCAATAAGCCTTTTCTGCACGAAACGGCAGGGGTCGTCATCGACAAAATGAAAGACGTGTATCCGGATCTTCTTGAAAAAACGGCTTACATCCGTAAGGTTATCCTGAACGAAGAGCAGCGCTTCGGTGAAACCCTGGACAGCGGTCTGAGAATCCTCCAGGAAGAAATCGCATCGCTGAAAGCATCCAACGCCAAAGTGATTCCCGGGATCGTTGTGTTTAAGCTTTACGATACGTATGGTTTTCCAACGGATCTCACAGCGGACATTGTCCGGAAAGACGGCTTCTCCCTGGACATGGAAGGTTTCGACAAGGCCATGGCCCGCCAGCGGGAAAAGGCCCGGGAATCCTGGAAAGGCAGCGGAGAAGAGGCGATTTCCGAAGTGTACCAGAAACTCTCCGTTGAGGGGATTGCCACGCGCTTTGTCGGTTATGAGGGACGCACGTCCGGCGATGCTGCCGTCCTGGCCATTTTGAAAAACGGACACAGAACCGACGCGCTCCAGGAAGGAGAGACGGGGGAGATCATCCTGGAAGAAACCCCCTTCTACGGCGAAATCGGGGGCCAGGTCGGGGATACGGGCACAATGGAAGGCCACGATTCCCTATTCGATGTTCTGGATACGCGACGCCCGCTTCAGGACCTGATCAGCCATGTGGGAGAAGTCAAAAAAGGCCTGATCCGTGTCGGAGATACCCTCCACCTCCAGGTTGATGACGAACTGAGACGCGCCACGGAGGCCAATCACTCGGGCACCCACATCCTTCAGGCAGCGCTCAAAGCGGTCCTGGGGGACCACATCAAACAGTCCGGATCGCTGGTTACACCCGATCGATTCCGGTTCGATTTTACCCACTTCTCAAAGATCGAGGATGAAGAGCTGGGCCGGGTCGAACGGCTCTGCAACCGCTTCATTCGGAGAAATCTTCCCGTGGGAACGACCGTGATGGCCCTGGACGAAGCGGTCAAAACCGGGGCAACCGCCGTTTTTGACGAGAAGTACACCGACGAGGTCCGCGTGGTAAAAATGGGCGACGTCAGCATGGAACTCTGCGGCGGGACCCATGTCACCCATACCGGAGATATCGGTCTGCTTAAGATCATTCATGAATCCGCCATTGCCGCCGGCGTCCGGCGCATCGAGGCCCTCACGGGCCGGGAGGCGATCCGCCACGTCCAGAAAATGGAGGAAGAACTGAAAAAGGCGGCGGGACACCTGCGGGCGAATCCCCTGGAGATCGCCGAAAAAGCGGAGAAAACCCTGCGTTATCAGAAAGACCTGGAGCGGGAAATCGAAACGCTGAAAGGGAAAATGGCGTCCCGTGATTCATCGGATCTGCTGACTCAGATGAAAGAGATCAAGGGTGTTCCGGTCCTTGCCACGCTCGTGGATGCACCGGACGCGAAAACATTACGGGATTTCGGTGATAAGCTGCGGGATCGTATATCCTCCGGGATCATTCTCCTGGCTTGCAAGGCCGAAGGGAAAGCGATGCTGCTGTGCATCGTCACGAAAGACCTGGCTGGCCGTTATCACGCGGGAAATCTGATCAAGGAGATTGCCCCCTTCGTCGGCGGCAGCGGCGGCGGACGGCCGGACATGGCTCAGGCGGGAGGCACAAAACCGGAAAACCTCAAAGAGGCACTCATGAAGCTGGAGCAATTGCTCTGATCCTCAGGAACGGCAAGAGTTTGCATTTCCACGAGAAACTTGTTTACTTGACTGACGAAAAGAAGACAGGAGCGAGAGATGTTTGAACCCTTATGGACGACCAGCGTGTCCATTCCCCTTTTTCAGCTCATGCTGGTCCTGACCGTGGGCACTTTGCCCCTGGTCCTCGGCAAGATGAAGCTGTCCCTGATTGTTTACTGCGCCGGTATTCTGTACTGGGCATATTTCCGCAATCCCAGCCTGAAATCAACCGACGGAACGTTTCAGATGGACGCCTTCAGCCTCTTTTTCATGGGTTTTGGCGTGGCGATTGTCTTTCTGACCTTGATAGGTCTGTTAACGCATCAAGATTAGACGGTGTTCCACTTATCTCAGGTTAAGGTTTCAATCTGCAGGGGCGGTTGCAGGACCATGTTTGCCGTGTGCATTTTTTCTCCTTCCGCGTAAACGGCTACGGCGGCCTTGTCCTTAACGCGGACTAAATACTCCAAAGCCTCTCCGCTCAACGCCTTATCATCCATGGATAAAACGGCCAGGCGAAACTTTTTCCGTTCTTCGTCGTTCAGCCCCGAGAAATAGCGGATCATTGAGGCGAAGCCGCGGCTCACCGGGTCCATGGGCCGGTCCAGCGCACCGATGGAACCGATGATGGCTTTTTGAATCTCCTCATGCGGAATGGCTCCTTTTTCCGCAAAACGCAGGGCCTCGGCATATACCGACAGCGTCCTTTCCAGATGGGGATCCCGGTAAGACAAAAAGGAAAACACACCCCCTGTGGGATCATACTGGCACATCCCGCCATACGCACCGCCCTCGACCCGGATTTTTTTATAGAGGTAACCGTTTGACAGGAGCCGGGAGAGAACAAACAACGGCGCCGCCAGGTCACTGCCGTAGGTGGGGGCGGGAAAGGCCTCGGCCACATAGGATACCTGCGCGGGAATCATAACACCTGTTCGGTTCGAAAGAGCCGGAATCGATGTTTCACAAATCTCAAACCGGTCATCGGATAGCTCCGCCAGAACAGGGTCCATCGCGTCCGCAAGCAGCCGGAGGCCGGCCGCGTCTGCAGTCAGATTCACGATCAACTTATCTTTCCGGATGATACGGGCTTTCAAATCAGCCATTTTCCCGGTGAAGTCCTTTAAGTCCTCTCCCCAGGATTCAGCCAGACCGTTGATGAATTTTAACTGGTTCCGTCCGTGCCATTGTTCTTCACGGTAGGCGGGCAAGGTCAAAGACGCGGCAGCGGTCCGTTTTGCAAAGATATGTCCCGAAGGCACCACGGCAGCCTGCAGATCGTTTCTCCCCTCGAACACGAGGTCCTTCATCCTGGCCGTTTCGGATAATTTTCCCCGGAACAGGATATCCGACAGGATGTCCATGGCCGCGGGAATATTGCGATAAAGCATCCGGATGTGAACAATCATTTTCTGCCATGTCTGCCGGCCGCCGAAACCATAGCCGGATGTCAGGTGTATCCCGATCCCTCCGGTTTTCAGGGCGATTTGTTTTGACAATTCATCATAGGACAACTCTCCGGCCCCCAAGCCGGTCATGAATTTACACAGCAGCGGCAGATAAGACTGCAGGACATCCGGTATATGCGCAATGTCAAAGGCCAGATGGAGATAGGCGATATCATTTGTAAACAGATCGTGTGACAGAATGGTCACGCCGCTGCGTGTTTCCGCCTGTGACGGAATGACGTCCACCTCAGGCGACAGGTCCTGGATCGCAATGATGGGAAGCGTCTTCGCTGCCTCAGGTGGATCGGGCTCAGTCTGAAACCGCTTGAGGATCAGAGCCTTCTCGGCAATGGCCTCACGGTCCGCCGGAGTCAGTTCCGCTACGGTCGTCCGGATGGATTCGGAATATTTCGCTTCCTGCTCCTTCTGGTAAGTGGCACTCGGTTCCATGATCGAAAGGAGCCGATGCAGATTATCCAGGAACCATTGCCTGAGTACATGCTGAAAAAGGGCGGGCTCCTGTTCCCAGCGTCGCCGGATATCATCGATGATCGCCGGAAAGTTCAATCCCGCCAGAGGATCGCCGTCGTAGAGCCAGGTATGAAATACGCGGGCCATCAGGGTGATCCCATAGGGGTACACCCCACGGTGGATTTCCTTACCTTGAAATTCAACCTGGTGGAGGGCGCCTTCGATCAGAGCCCGTTCAAAACCTGTTTCCACGAGTCGCGACAGGGTCTCCAAAACCAGGGATTCGATCGCCGCCGCCCGGTCGGCTTCCGTCCCCCGGAGGCCGACAACGAAGGCCAACTGGCGGAGATCCTTCTCCAAACCCGTCACGGGAGACAGATCTTCGCCCAAACCGGAGTCCACCAGGGCCTTCCGCAAAGGACCGGCGGCACTGCCGACCAGTGCCCAGGCAACAATTTCCAGCAGGATAACCGTTTCATAATCGAGATTGTCCGCCAGCATCCAGGCCAGATTGACCGCGGTTTTGGCTTTTGGATCTTCATCAGGGCCGATGGGGTAATAACCTGTTACCGCTTGGGGTGCGGTCCAACGTTTTTGACTTTCAATCCGGGATTCCACCACCACCGCCGCAAAACCGCTGAGCATTTCCTGAAGAAAATCGAGGCAATCCCGGG
>CAZTYA010000032.1:0-11006 GCA_964617255.1 uncultured Syntrophales bacterium | reverse complement strand
AGACCGTCGGTATTCCCGGTCAGATCCAGGGTTATGCAAGCCATTTCGCGCCCCATCACTCACCGCCGTTCGCGGCCTGTTTCATGGATGTGGAAGTGGATATCGAGACGGGTGAAGTGAAGGTGCTGGAGAGCATCATGGCTTATGATATTGGCTTTGCCATCCATCCGCCCTCATGTGAAGGGCAGAATGAAGGCGCCGTGCAGCAGGGTATCGGCATGGCCCTGATGGAAGAGACCTACTACGACAAGAACGGTCTCGTCACCAACGGCAATTTCACGGACTACAAGATACCCGGTCCTTGTGACATGCCGAAATTCAAAAACATTCTGGTCGAGGAACCCGATCCGATGGGGCCCTACGGAGCCAAAAGTGCGGGCGAAGGCGCCCTGGCCAATCCTCCCGGTGCGGTGCTTAACGCCATCCGGAACGCGATCGGCATTATGATTACCGATGTACCGGCGACGCCGGAGAAGATTTTGAAGGCGATCAAGGAGCAGGGTATTAAATAATTGATTTGACATGTGGAATCATGAGGGGGCGTCTCATTGGGACGCCCCCTCTGTTTTTTTGATACATTTTTTCTATGGTTGTGCTTTCTTCCCGCTGTTATTCTTTGAATTCTTCATTGACAGACCTGTTTACCCAAGATTTACGGTGCGATTTGCCGTTTAATGTTGTATGAAAAGAAAACTTTGATGTTTCAAGGCAAGGTTAATCATGAGAAAGGTAAAGGGTAAGGACATGGAAGAGATGCTGTATAAGGGATGTATCATCAGATCGGCATGTACGGAAGTCGTCGGCCAGGCCGGAAAATGGCTGGTGGGGCTCGACATCATTACGACCGACAGCGGCTTCAAGGAAATCCAGCCCTGCCATATCATGGTCAATGGTGCGCCGGTTTTCTGTGACACCGAGCAGGAGGCGATTCAGAAGAGTTTCCAGTACGGTCGTCAAATTCTCGACGAGAAATAATATCGTTACGCCTGCAAGTGAAAACCCCCAAGAGTTTCAAGGCGATTGAACAGCAACCGTTCGGTGTTTCCGTTATGGGTTGGTTTGTGTGAATCGAAGAATGGGAAAATTAGGTTAAATATACCGGATAAGCATGGAACGAAGGGATTTTAACAAAGATGCGGAGAGCTGGGATGAAAATCCGGGACGGATCAAAGCCGCTAATGATATTGCCGACTCCCTGTTAAAAGAAATCCCCTTGACACCCGCCATGCGAGTCCTGGATTTTGGTTGCGGCACCGGCCTTTTGACGCTGCGTTTGTGCCCTCTGGTCGGGTCCGTAATGGGGGTGGACAGTTCAGCGGGGATGCTGGACGTTCTTCGGACCAAGATTTTCAAAAGCAACACCCGGAACGTACAGACGCGGCATCTGGATCTTGAACGGGGAGATGAACTCGATGGGGAGTATGACCTTGTGGTGAGCAGCATGACCCTGCACCATATCCGGGATATCGAGACTCTTCTTTTAAAATTGTACAAAGTCCTTGCTTCCGGCGGCTGTCTTTGTATCGCCGATCTGGATCTCGACAACGGGCAATTTCATGATGATAATACAGGGGTTTTTCACTTCGGATTTGGCCGGGAAATGCTGCGTTCTGCTTTCTCAAATACAGGTCTTGATGGCATTCGGGTGTTTGAAGCGGCTGAAATAAAAAAACCATCACAAAAAGGTGTTCTGCGAGCCTTCTCTGTTTTCTGGGTGATCGGTTTCAAAAGCAAGGCGTAAAACATCACTTGCAATGCTTAACGATATTGTCAGAGGTAGTCATGGAATATGAAAAAAGGCTGATTCCCATTTTGCGTGAGGGGATCCACATTATAAAAATGTTCATTTACAAAACCATCCGCCCTGGTCTGGCTGAACGATATGCAGAGCGGGACCGAATCTATGTGAACCGGCTGACCGGTGCCATAATCAATGAACTCTTCGGGACGCCCAATTGGGAAGAACCGTTTTTGACGTTCAACCGGGAAAACGAGTCCATCATCAAAAGGGAGCTGCAAGCTCTGGCGGATGATTATCCGGCACTGAAAATTCCTCTGACGGACGCCCTGCGGGTACAGTTTATCTGCGACAGCCAGGAAGGGGGCGAAAATGCCCAGATTCTGAGCCAGGCAAAGGAGTTGGAACTGCTTTTAATGGATCGCGATTTCCCGTTGCCGGATCAGTTTATGAATCTTGCCCGCAGTCTCGGTGAGTTAAGTGATCTCACGCTGCAGACGCCCATGGGATCGGCATAACCTAAGCGGATATCACCCAAAACATTCACCAATCAGATCGATTATAACCTGTGGTATTTCCATGGGAATCAGGTGGCCTGCCCCGGGAACGAGTCGGTGTTCGCCCTGCGGAAACAACCCCGCCGCTTTTTTCAAATCCAACATTTTCCGGCTTTCACTGTTTTCTCCTTCCAGAATCAGGACTGGACAGGAAATTCCGGGCAGCAGGGGCCAGGGATTCTCTGCCGCGCCGCCCATAAAAATCGCCGCCTCGCCCCGGGGAGAACAGGCCAGTTGAAGGCCGCCGTCCGTGTCCACAGTCATGCCGTATTGCAGATACAAATCAAGCATTTCCCGATCCCAGTTGCGAAAAAGGGGCTTGGATTGAAGATACCTTTCCGCCTCCGCCGGTGTTGGCCAGCGATTCTTCCGCCGGATAGCCTGCCGGGCCAGGGGATGTTCTTCGAGCGGCAGCGGTTTGTCATACCGGCTTTCCGGCAGGAGGATGGGTTCGATCAGAATCATCTTTTCCGCCAGGCCGGGGGAGAGGCCGTGAGCGAGCACACAGACACCGCCTCCCATGGAATGGCCAACCAGATAAGGCTTATCAATGTTCAGGTTCCGGCAGAGCCCGACAAGGTCTCCGGCCAGGATGTTCCATCCCAGGCCGCCCCGGTAAGGGTCGGTATCACGATGATCGCAGAAGAAGGGTGCAATGATGCGGAATCTGCTTGAGAGTTCCCGGGCGATCGGGTGCCACAGCCAGGGATTGAAGCCGGTTGCATGCAGCATGATCAGTGTTGGACCGTCTCCGCCATAAAGCAGATACTGTAGGCTTGTTGTTCCGATCTTCGTTTTCAGGACGTGGGGCTTATGCATGGCATGTTCTCCCTGATTGACGTTTTGCGGATTATACTGCAAGGGGATGGTTCGTCTAACATTTTTTTGCGGTGTGGCTTTTCTGTGCACTGATCTTTCCTCCTGACAAACCGGTTGTATTTTCCATCCTTGAAAGCTATGGTCACTTTCATATAAAGATGCATTTTTTAGGCAGCACGTCAATCTGCGCCAAGGTGTTTCGCTTGCAAGTGTAGATATTCTCTTCGATTATATGATTACCGATCGGATCAAAAAACATTATCCCTTCAGGCCCAGGGAATCAAAAACGAGAAACGGATGATTTCATGCAAGATCGATTCAACAGGTCCTTTCTGCAAGCGCTTTTGGCACACTGGAATCTTGAGTTGATGCATGTTCGTCCGGATGACAGGATCGACGGCAGTCCGGAGCGAACCCTGAGCCGCGTGGTGATTGCCGATGTCCGGGAACGGATGTTCGTCCTGGAGGAAATCGCACCGGCCGAGAGCGGGCGTAAACAGCAAATCGCATTGATCCTTGAATACTTGTCCCGGCAGGGTTTGCAAAAAGTGCATCCCTGGCTGGCGGATCGGCAGGGAAAGATCGTGACCGAATATAGCGGCCGCTGCTGGCAGCTGCGCCCTTATATTCCGGGAAGCTCTTTACCCCGTTCCGAATACCTGGGTGAAGCCTGGCGGGGGATAGCCCTGGCGGATTTTTTGATTGACCTGCGGATTGCTGCGTCGAACGCAGGACACTCTTTTGCGGGTGCACCCTTTTCAGTTGTCGATTTCATCCACACCTTGATCGACAAGCTGGCTGCATATCATCCTGAAATTTTAAGTCGAATCAAGCCTGCTCTGGGGTATCTTGCAGATGAATTCTTCGGCGTTCACGATAACCTTCCCCTGGCTTTCTGCCATGGTGATTATCACCCCTTGAACGTCATCTGGTCGGAAGCGGCGATTTTGTCCGTCATTGACTGGGAGTTCTGCGGGGTCAAAACGGAAGCCTATGATCTGGCCCTGCTGCTTGGTTGTCTCGGTATGGAAGATCCCCTGATGCTGAATGGTCCCCTCATCCGGTCGCTGCTGCAACGCATAATCGAGAGAAACCTCTACGATGAGCGCTCGTTGAAATGCCTGCCGGAATTGGTCATGGCTCTCCGCTTTGCCTGGCTGTCGGAATGGCTGCGGAAAAACGACATGGAAATGGTTTGCCTCGAACTGGATTATCTGTCGTTGCTTTTCCATAACCAATCAGCGATCAAATCGGCATGGCGATGTTTTTAACTGCCGTCAAATATTCTCATTTGAGCCTCGCAACAACAGGGGGGGCTCATTTCCACCCATAGAGATTCGGAAGGATCTTTCGGAACATTGCTTTTTTATGACGGCATGTTGCGTCATTTTGCCTGCAGGGTTCCCACAGGAAAAATGTTTTTGATTCACACCATTCATTTCTTGAAACGATGCGGACATTTTGGTAACTTACCGGCAATTTCGCTCGGTCTTGCCTACGATCGTGGCAAAGGTCGGGTATCGAAACGATAACTAAGGGATGATAATCATGGAATTGAGTCGTTCTAACTGCGGCGAATTGGAGCTTGCGGATGTCGGGCGCAATGTGTGTCTCTGCGGCTGGGTGGATGCACTGCGGGATCACGGGGAGGTGTTGTTTATTCATTTAAGGGACAGAAGCGGCATCGTCCAGGTCTTGTTCAGTCCGGAGCAGACAGCGGCCGATTCATATACTCGGGCAGGATCTCTCAAAGGTGAATCCTGCATCACCGTGACCGGGACTGTTGTCGCAAGAATCGCGGGGACGGAAAATCCAAACCTGGAAACAGGCCTGATCGAAGTGGCGGCCCATGAGCTGACGGTCCTCAGCCAGGCGGACATTCTGCCGTTTCCGGTTTCGGAAAAGGCCATGATTGCGGGGCAGCCAAAAACCGCTGGGAATGTGACGGAAGATTTGCGTCTCCAGTACCGTTACCTGGACCTTCGACGGCCGTCCATGCAGGCAAATCTGATCAAAAGGCATCGGATCAACAAGTGTGTCCGCGATTTTCTCGATGAACGCGGCTTCATCGAGGTGGAAACGCCGATTCTGACAAAAAGCACCCCTGAAGGGGCACGGGACTATCTGGTGCCGAGCCGGGTGCATCCCAAGAACTTCTACGCCCTGCCCCAGTCGCCCCAGCTTTTCAAGCAGCTTCTTATGGTCAGCGGGTTAGAGCGGTATTTCCAGATTGCCCGCTGCTTCCGGGACGAGGACCTGCGCCCGAATCGTCAGCCGGAATTCACTCAGCTCGATCTCGAGGCCTCGTTCATTGACGAGGAATTCCTCTACGAGTTGATCGAGGAACTGATCGTTCGGATGTTTGCCCTGGGCGGCATTGTGCTGCCGAGGCCCTTCCCGCGGATGGCCTACCGTGACGCCATGGATACCATGGGTTCGGATAAGCCCGATACGCGTTTCGGTCTGCGCTTTATCGAAGCGACGGATATTTTTCAGAAGACCTCCTACGGCATCTTTCGACAGATCATCGACCGGGGCGGTTGCATCAAAGGGATCAATATTCCACAAAGTTCGGAACAATTGAGCAAGAACGTGCTCCAGAACGAATACGCCAAGGAAATCGTCCCCGGTTTCGGCGCCAAGGGCATGACCTGGATGCGGGTACAGGGGGAGAAGCTGGAATCGAATATCGTTCAGTTTTTCAGTTCTGCGGAGCAGGGGGCGATACGGGAGCGATTCCAGGCCGCTGACGGGGATGTGATCATCATGATTGCCGATGCATCCTATGATATCGTCACGTCCGCCCTCGGAGAACTGAGACTCCATCTTGCCCGGCGGCTCAATCTGATTCCGGAGGGAGCCTTCAGTCCCCTGTGGGTCACGGATTTCCCCCTGTTCCTGCCGACCGAGGAGGGAATCACGTCCAATCATCATCCCTTTACCGCTCCTGACCGGACCGACTTTGATCCTTTCAACCGGGAGGAACTGCTGAGTCTGAATTCGCGAGCCTATGACCTGGTCATGAACGGGGAGGAACTTGGCGGCGGCAGTATCCGCATCCACGACCGGGATGTTCAGTTCAAAATCTTCCGTGCCCTGGGGCTGACCGAGCGCCAGGTACAGGACAAGTTCGGGTTCTTCCTGAGGGCCCTGGATTTCGGTGCGCCGCCTCACGGAGGCCTCGCGCTGGGTATGGACCGGGTGATTTCCATGATCCTGAGCGCCGCCTCGATTCGGGAGGTCATCGCTTTTCCAAAAAACCGCAGCGCTTACTGCCCGCTGACGGAGGCGCCGTCCGAAGTCGCCGAGGAGCAACTGGCGGAACTCAGTCTGCTGAATCTGGGTTCCCGGCAGGAACTGCCCGGAGCCGGTGAAAACAGCGATCTCCTGGACAACCTGTCCTGGGTGTCCCGGATCGCTGTCAGCGATCAGGAGCGGCCCATAATTGCCGCCACCCTGAAGGAAGCGGAAAAAATGGCGGAAAGTGTTGCCGCGCAGAGCGGGGAAGACGTGCCCCTGTTTTCCGTCCTGCCGATCAAGAATCAAATGAGAAAAGAGGCTCTGGCGAAAAACTCTCACCTTGCCGAGACGGGACAAATGCTGAAAAACGCGCCCGCCGTGAAGGGAGCGTTTTTTAAGGTCGCCAGTATTCTGGAATAAGAGGAGTCGAACTGTGTCTAATCATTTTATCTACCTGGACCCGTCACCCCAGGCAACGGGAGACGGTCCCCTGACGGGAAAGCGGATCGCTGTCCAATCCAACGTTGCCGTTCAGGGTTGGCCCACCGCGGCCGGTTCCCTGGCTCTGGAAAACTACACGGCCCTTGAAGACGCGACCGCGGTTGCACGCATCCGGGCGCAGGGCGGAGTCATTGTCGGGAGCAGCCGGATGAGCGAACTGGGGTTCGGTCTCCGGGACGACGCCGGAGATGCCGTTTTACGGGACGAAGGCACGGATGCCGTGCTCTTGACGGATTTTCTGGGCGAAGCCCGCGTGACGGCTGCCGATGTCTGTATGTTCGGTTACAAACCGACCTACGGCCTTGTTTCCCGCTTCGGCCTGATCGGCCTGATCCCGTCCATGGAAACCTATGGTGTTGCGTCCGCTTCACTTCGAACCATCTCCGCGGTCATGGAAAGCATTGCCGGTCCCGATGCGCGAGATTTCTCCATGTCGGATCGGGAAAAGCCGGAGTTTGCTTCACGAACAATAAGTGCCAGACCGACCGTCAAAGCGGGCTTTCCGGCGGAAGTGATGACCATGCTGACCGACGAGGAACAACGGGCATATCGTGAGGGACTCCGAATGCTTTCCGAACGGGGAATCCCCGTTGAAGAGGTGTCCATGCCTGAATTCACGTTGTTTTCACTCGTTCACGGCGTGATGGGTTCGGTTGAAGCGTCTTCCAGCGCCGGGAAATATGACGGGGTCCGTTACGGCCACCGCGCCCAGGGAGCCAAAAACTGGAACGAGATGTACCTGAAATCTCGGGGCGAAGCGTTCGGTACGCTGGTGAAATCCTACCTCTTCCAGGGGGCGTATTTTCAGTTCGAAAACTACGACATCTTTGAGAAAGCGGGGCGCATCCGGGCCCGTCTGGTCAAATCCGTGAATGATCTGCTGGATGCGGTTGATGTTCTGGTTCTGCCGACGAAGCGGAAGCCCTTCGAGGCCAAGTGGGCGGAAACGCTGCACGATGTCTATAACGCCTTTTCCCTGACGCTTCCCGCCAACGTCACAGGGCTCCCTGTCTTACAGGTGCCCGGATTCATAATGGACGGGGGAGAGGATCTCGGGATGCAATGGATCGGTCCGGCCTTCGGAGATGCCCGTCTGCTTGACCTGGCTAACCATTTTTTTGAACATAACGAGGCAAATGCATGATGGATTACGAAGCCGTTATCGGACTGGAAATACATGTGGAGTTGAACTGCCCTACGAAGATGTTCTGTGATTGTCCCAATCGGCCGGGTGATGAGCCGAACAAGAATACCTGTCCCATTTGCCTGTGGCTGCCCGGCGCGATTCCACGATTCGGCTACGAAGCGCTGGATAAGGCTGCCTTGGCCTGCCTGGCCCTGAACTGCGAAATACAGGAGAAAAGCGCCTTCGATCAGAAGGTGTACTATTATCCCGACCTGCCGAAGGGATTCCAGTTGTCCCAGGCGCATTATCCGCTGGCGAGAAACGGATGGCTGAATATCATCGGAGAAGACGGACAGGCCAAACGGTTGCGGATCCATCACATTCATATGGAAGAAGATGTGGCGAAGCTCGTTCATGAAATGGAGGGAAAAACCCCGATCAGCCTCGTCGATTTCAACCGGGCGGGAGCACCCCTGATCGAAATCGTAACGGAACCGGACATGCGCAGTCCCCATGATGCCATGGAATTCGTCCGTCTCCTCCGGACGCAGATTCGCTATGCCGGCAGTTCCGAATGCAGTCTTGAAGCGGGAACCATGCGGGTGGATGCAAACATCTCCATCCGGCCCCGTGGAACGGATCAGATGAACACGAAGGTGGAAGTCAAGAACATGAACTCCATCCGCCATGTGGGCGATGCCATTGCCTATGAGATCGAACGCCAGCAGGAAAGCCTGGCGGCTGGGGAACCCATTGTTCTGCACACACGTCTCTGGGACCCGGTCAAGAAGGTGACCATCGCCATGCGGGGCAAGTTTGCCGGTCCCTGTGTCCCCGATCCTTCGGTGCCGCCGATCGTGATCTCCCGGGAATGGCTGGCGGATAAGATCGCCCGCCTTCCGGAGATGCCGACGGTGAAGGCGGAGCGTTTCAACAGGCAGTTCGGTCTGTCCGAAGAGGAGGCATTTCAACTGTGCGGCGAAAAAGAAACGGCGGATTATTTCGAGCAGGTTATGGCCTTTCCGGTGCCCGCGCGTATGGCGAACCACTGGCTGACGACACAGCTCCTGCCGGCGTTGAAGGAACGGGAAGAGACGCTCCCGGCGTCCCGGGTGAGCCCGTCGCGTTTTGCCGAACTCCTGACGCTGATCGATCGTAACGAGGTGAACGCCAATTCGGCGAAGACGGTGCTCGTGCGCCTGTTTGAAACCGATTTGCCGGTTCGGACCGTGATTGAACAGGGCGGTTTTTCGCAGGTGTCGGACGCCTCCGAGCTGGAGGGAATCATTGCCGGCGTACTGGAGAAGCACGCAGCCGCTGTGGCGGATTATCGGGGTGGAAACGCCAAGACACTGGGCTTCCTTATCGGCCAGGCCATGCAGGCTTCAGGCGGCAAGGCCAATCCGAAAATGGTCCGGGAGCTCCTCATCAAGACGCTGACCCCTTAAGCAGCACAAATAAAAAGTATTCTTCTGTCTTTTCCTCTCAAAATGCTGTTTCCTCATGGATTTTGTCCGGGTGATACGATAAAATTCAGGACAAACCGGCACGGACGGGGACCATGTCGCTTTGTCGAAGTCAGGATTCACTGAGCAATTAATCCAAGCAAGGAGACTGATGATGAAATATCTGCTGCACGTCATGATTTTCTGTCTGCTTCTGGCACTGTCGGGTTGCGGTGCGGTTTATGTGAAGTCGCCCATCGGCGACGCTCCGCTTGTTCTGAATGCTTCCGAGTGGGAAGGAGAATGGTACAGCGGCGACAACGCTGTTATCTCCGTCAAGGTCATTGACAGGGATCAGGGCGTTCTCCAGCTGTCGGCCGTTGATTACGACGTGGAAAACCGGCCGAAGCTGGTTTCCGAAACGGTCCATATCCGCAAATGGCGAGATCACCTTTTTGCCTCCGTGCCGACCCGGTGTGATGACGACATGCCGGCGTTTTTCTGGGCACGCCTGGAGAGGGTTGCCGAACGGGTGATTTTCTGGATGCCGGATCGCCGGAAGATTAAAGTCCTGGTGGAGACGGGAAAATTACCGGGCATGATCGAGAAGGACGAGGATGTCGTTTTGGGCGAGCTCAAAGATGGCCATTACCAGATCCTGACCTCGGAAAAGGAGGGGATTCTCTATCAGTGGAATGACCCGGGTGTGCTGGTAAGAATCCTGCCCTGCAGGTTGAAATGATGTTACATTTGGGGGGGACCGCGCATTGGCTGTGCGGTCCTTACCGACTTTCCGCAGACTCCGACACGGCAAACCAGGCCATGCAGTCGAAAGGCAGCTTATCCGTCGCCTTGACGCCATGCCGCTTCAATTGATCATAGAAAGGCAGCTTCGACGCCCGGACCACCAGCACCTTTTCCGCGCAGGAGAAATAGACGCTTCTATGGAAATGGGTGAAGAGGGCTTTCAGTTCCGGGTAGATCATGGCCCGGTTGGCCAGATCCTTCACAAAACCGTTGTTATCGCCGTTTCTGGCCCTTCCCCGGTTTTTATCCCAACCCGGGGATTGGTATGCCGCCAGGGCCATCCGGAAAGACAACTCGTGCGGCCCGGTTGCGTTGTCCGGTTCAAGCCTGCCCCAGAACAAGGTACGCAATGACCCGGCGTGGGGATCGCGGCTGAAGAATTCCGCGGCGACCTGAATCCATAGTGGTTGCTGCTCTGCCAGGGGCCTGGCGCAAGCAGACCAGTGTTTGACGACACCGATCTCGCTGTTGCGCGCGCTCCACTCAATCGTGCAGTCTCCGCCGGAAATGCGGTAGATCGTGGCGTTCCATTCCGTATTTTTGTCGATGACAACCGGGCTTCTGTTTTCTGTGCTGTCCGGAAAGGTGCTGTTTGTCCCGGCATTTCCGGTCCGTGCGCAGATCAGACCCATAAGAACCAGGCAACCGGTGAGCATCAGGGAAAGGATCCGGTGTGCTGTTCGTGGGTGTGATGTTCTTGGGGAAGCAATCATTTTTATCCTCAGGAGCCGTCTTCTTCGGATTGATCCTCTGCGAAAATTCTTGATGTTTAT